>NZ_JBQEQC010000029.1:0-87288 GCF_052044195.1 Variovorax sp. 22077 | reverse complement strand
CCCAGGCTTCGCGCACTTCGTGTCGCTGCGCCAACCCCCTTCCGGGGGCAACACCGGCGGCCCGGCCAAGCCGGTTCCGCGGTGTTCCTGGAAAGACGTACCTCCTCGGCAATTGCCTTGGCTGGAACGCCTCAGGGCGAACTGGCGGTGAAGGTGACCTGGCCGGTGTAGGTTCCCGCGGTGCGGCTGGCCAGGTTGGCGTAGGAGAAGGTCCAGGTCGCGGTGCGCTGGGTGACGAGGTTGGCGAAGGCCGTGCCCGCGACGTTCACCGCGGTGCCGGTGCCCGTGTTAGGGATCTGCGGCGCGGGCAGGCTGGCGTCGCTGCTGGCGATGGTGATCTCCGAGAGCGGGATCGTGCTGGCGCCGCTCGCCAGTGGCGTGGTCGCGGTGGCCCGCAGCGTGACCTGCCCCGCGTTGCTGCGCACCTCCACCGGCAGCGCGTTGCCCGAAGGCGTGACGCTGAAGGCCGGCGCGGCGCCGCTCCAGTTCACCGACCTGTTGTTGCCTGCGACCGGCGTGGTGGGCACGGGCGGGATCGAGGGCGTGAGCACGAAGCTCACCGTGCTGGGAGTGCCGCCCGGCGTGGGCCAGGCGCCATTGCCGATGCGGAAGAAGATGAACTTGTCGATCGCGATGGTGAAGTCCAGGTTCACGCCGGTGCTCAGCGGTACGGTCGCACTGGGGCCCGCGGTGCTGGACGCGGCCTGCGCAGCGGGCGTGCCCGCCCCCAGCGCACCGGCGATCAAGCCCGCCATGGCGAGGGTGCCGGCGCGATGCGTCGAGCGCAGCGTCATTTCAATTCGACGTCCACCTTGAAGCTGCCCTTGTCCCAGTCCAGCCTGCCGCTGGCCTTGACCGGGTAGGCGGGTTGCGGCGCGGGCTGCCCGTTCTCGCCCTTGGGCACCAGTGCGAGGGTGCGTGTCTGGCCCGGCAGGATCGGCGTGCCCTCGGGCACCAGTTCGAACGCGCGGCCCTGGCTGTCGGTGGCGTCCAGGCTGCCTTCGAGGCGGCCGTGGGCGTCGCCGGTGTTGACCACGGTGACCACCGCGCGGCGCGCACCGCCGGCTTCGCCGCTGGCGATCTGCCTGATCTCGAGCCTGGGCTCGGCGCCGTCGAGCATCACGTACACCGCCACCGCGATGCGGCCGGTGACCGGCAGGCTCAGGCTGGCGCCGCCGTTGCGGATCACGGTCTGCTGCGCCGGCTCCGTGCCCTCGATGGCGATCATGAAGCGGCATTCGCCGCGCGGCGCGTCCGCCGGCGGCTCCACCTGGAAGCGGAACGAGCGCTTGCTGCGCGCGGGCACCGAGAGGCTGCGCCGCTCCAGCACCACCCACGGCCTGCAGCTGCCGGGCAGCAACTCGTCGTGATAGCCGATGTTGCCTTCGGCCGAGTAGCTCCAGTCGATGGTGCGCATCGTCACCTCGGTGGCGGCCGAGGCCAAGTTGTGGATGTCGAGCGACTGCCCGAGCCGCGCGCCGGCCTTGCCCGCGAGCTCGAAGCGCGACGGGGTGACGGCCAGCTCGAAGGGCGCGGCCCTCGCCATGCCGGCAGCCGCGAGCAGCGCAAGGCAGAAGGACGCGAGGGAGAAGGACGGGAGGAAGGCGGTTGCTTTCATGTCAGTTGTCCATCGCGCCGCGCACCACGCGCAGCCCATGAAACGGACGCAGCCGATGCGCGGGCACCCGTGGAACTGGCTTGGCCAGGCCACGGGGGGCGTCCCCCTCCCGAAGGAGAGGGGGAAGGCGCGAAGCGACTCAGGGGGTGTCTCATGGAATTGTCTCGATCTCGAAGAACGACTCGAAGCTCAGCGCCGAGCCCGACGGCATGCGCAGCTCGCGCGGATCGATGCGCAGGGTCAGCTCGAAGGTCTCGTTGATCCACGGCGACTGGACCACGCCGTTCCACACCTGCACCCGGTCGCCGGGGCGGCCGCTGCCGCTCGCGAAGGCGCCGTTGCCGCGCCACTGCACCAGCATCCCGGCCGGCGAGCGCAGGCCCGCGACCATCGCCGGGATCACGTAGAAGATGCGCGCGCGCCGGCCCACGTGCGCAGCGGTGGCCAGCCGGTATTCGATGCGCCCAAAGGGCAGCACCAGCATGTTGCCGTCCATGCCCTGCGCATTGGCGAAATCGGTGCGCACCTGCGCGCGCGGCGAGGCCGAATCGTCCAGCCGCGCGACGGCGGCGGCGGCCGGCGCGCACGGCATGCCGCCAAGCAGCAGCGCGGCGACGGCGGCGAGCCCCGGGTGCAGGCGGCGAAGGATGCGAAGGGTCATTCCATCGACGCCGTGAAACGCACGGTGCCCCTGTAGTTGCCGCCCGGGTACATGGTGTTGTTGTCGTAGGAGAACTGCAGCTGCGTGGCCGTGATGTTGTTCGACAGGTAGGTCCAGGTGCCCACGCCCAGCACGCAGGGCAGGCCGAGCGGGCCGACGCAGAAGGTGGCGTTGGCGTTGTAGCTCGCGATCGTCTGGCTGGCGGTGCCGTCGAAGCGGCCGCTCTGGATGTCGCCCGAGGCCGCGCTGCTGTTGTTGGAGGCCACCCAGCTGATGCTGCTGAACGGAATGGCGGTGCTTGCGCAGCCGCCCGACTGGCAGGTCAGGGCCACGGACGAATCGACGCGCAGCGTTACCGGCCGCGCCACGGTGGTGTTGGCCACGGGGCGCACCGGCATCACCCAGACGCTGATGGCGGGCGTGCCGGTCACGGCCGTGGGGGTGAGCCCCGCGTTGGCGCCGGTGACGCTGAAGGCCACGGTGTCGACGGTCGCGCCGGCCGAGCCCACGCGAAGTGTCAGGCTGTAGGTGCTGCCGGTGTCGGTGACCGTGGTGATGACGGCCCGCGCGGGCATGGCGGCGAGCATGGCCGCCGCCGCGGCGATCGCCGTCGCCGCCGCCATCGCCGCATGCGCAGGCATCAGATGCCCTGGGCCGTGTACGTGACCGTGTTCGTGTAGGTGCCAGCCACCCAGCCCGCGGGCGTGCCGCCGAGCGTGTAGGCCCAGGTGCCGGAGGCGACCGCGTTCGAGGTGAAGGAGGTCGAGGCGCAGGCGCCGAGGTTGGCCCCGGGGTGCGGCAGCGTGCCCGTGGTCACGACGGTGAAGTCCGCGTTCGCCGGGCCGCCGGTCGCGGGTGCCCAGGTGCCCATGGCGCAGTTGATGGTGCCGGCGCCCGCGTTGGTCCAGGCGTACACGTTGAGCGTGTTCGTGGTCGACGCGGGCGTGACGGTGGGGGCCGCGCCGTTCCAGTCGACGTTGGTGTTGTTGCCCGTGACCGGCGTGGTGGGCACGGGCGGGATGCTGAGGGTGGAGGCCCATGTCACCGTGTCGACCGTGGTGTTGGTCGAGCCCACGCGCAGCAGGATCAGCTTGGGCACCGTCACGCTCAGGTTCACCCTGGCCTGCGCCGTGATGGTGCCCGTGCCGGAGCCGTACTGGCTCTCGGCGAGGGCGCCGCTGCCGGCCAGCGCGAGGCCGGCCAGGCACAGGGCCGGCAATTTGCGGGAGATGCGTGCTCTGGTCATGGAGTCTCCTTCGGTTGAATGCACGGGGGTGGGGAAAGCGGCAGGTCGGCGCAGCTCATTCGCCCACCTTCACGACGGGGATCGCCGCACTGGCCTGGCCGCGCAGCGGGACGTTCACGCTCACCCCGGTCTCGCCGGCCGCGCCCCATGGCAGCGGCACGCTCTCGAGCCTGAGGGTCAGCTGGTGGCGGCCGGTGGTCACCAGCGGAAATTCGAAGCGGCCGTCGCGGTCGGTGACGGCGCGGTAGCGGTCGTCGAGCAGCACCTCGACTCCAGCGACGCCGCCTTCGCCCGGCTGCTGCTCGCCGTCGCGGTTGGCGTCGTAGAAAACGCGCCCCGACACGCTGCCGCCGCCCGGGCCTTCGGCACGCACGCCGGCCGCCCGGTAGCCCGTGCCGGCACTGCCTTCCCAGCGCAGGTAGACGTAGGCGGTCTTCTCGTTGCTGCGATAGAGATTGGGCGCCGACCACGAAGTCGGCAGCAGCGAGGCCCGCGCCTGGTTGAAGTTGGCGACGAACCCCATCTTCCAGCCCGAGCCCAGGTCCTTCTCGGCCGTGAGCGAGCCCGACAGGCCGCGGCTGGTGTAGAGGCCGCCGCTTTGCGATGTGTAGCGCAGGTTGCCGCCCACGTGGAAGCCGCTGTCGATCCAGTAGCGGAACTGCAGGCCCGCCGTCGGGTAGCTGCGCGCGGTGCCGCCGCTGCGGTCGCGCGCATGGCCGATGGTGGTGGTGAGCTCGGGGCGCATCGTCTCGTAGCGCCCGCCGATCCAGTCCTGCTCCCACTGCACCTCCTGGCCGGTGGCGGCGGAATCGCCCAGCACGATCAGCTCGTTGCGCCGCACCGTCAGCGTGAAGCGGCTGCGCGGCCAGTCGAAGAAGCGGGTCTGGTAGAAGGCGCTGCCGTAGAGGCTGCGCCCGTCGCTGCTGCTGCCGCCGGGCGCGCCGCCGAAGGTGCCGGCGAGGCTGTCGTCCGCGCGGCCCTCGTAGCGCGTGCGGTAGGCGCTCAGGCTGCCGCCGATGGAGCTGTAGCGGTCGAAGATGTACTGGAAGTTGCCGCTGGCGCCGAAGCGCCTGTAGCCCGACAGGCGGAAGCTGGCATCGGCTGCCGCGCGCTCGTAGTCCAGGCCGGCGCCCCAGCTCATCCGGGTGGTGTTGCGGTCGACCCGCCAGTAGGCGCCGCGCGTGCCGGTGGCCAGTGCGTAGTCGCCGAAATACAGGTTGGGCCGCGCCGTGTAGGCGCCGAACTCGTGGCGGTACAGGCCGGTGCGCGCGCTCGCCTCGACGAAGAGGCCGTGCGAGCCGCCGGTGGCCACGCCCGGCGTGGGCGAGGCCACGCGGCTGCCCACCAGCGTGGCGCGCGCCCTGAAGTCGCCGTCGCGCACCACCTCGCGGCCCCAGCCGAGCGAGGCGGCCCAGCTCGTGATGTCCTTGCGGCCGTAGCCCTGCGCCGTCAGCGGGTCGTAGTAGTAGGCGGCCACGTTGCGCGCCCGGTCGAGCTGGAACGAGGTGAACCACTGCTCGTCCAGCCGCAGCGTGGCCCCGAGCCAGCCCAGCGTGCCCTGGCTCTTCTCGAAGCCGGGGTACGGCCCGCCCGTGAGGTTGCCGCGCTCGCCGAAGCCGGCGCGCACGTCGAACCCGCTGCCGTAGATGCGCGTGGAGACGCCGCGCACCGTGGTCGAGCCCAGCGAGAGCCTGTAGTTGCGCGACAGGCCGTCGGTCAGCTCGCTGTAGGCGTCGCCCACCGTGGTGTCGGCGAAGATCCGCGTGGTCAGCGGCAGGCCGATGTTGCGCAGCGCGAAGCGGCCGCTGGTGTTCTCGCGCGCGTAGCCCAGCGAGCCGATGCCCAGCCCGCCGGTGGCGTTGTCGCCGCCCAGGTGGCGGCCGTCGGCCTGCAGCACGAACTCGCCGTAGTTGAGCGTCTCGCGGCGGTATTCGAGGCGCTGGCCGAACTCGGTCGCGCGCTGGCGGCCGTAGCCGGTGGTCGTGGCGTCGCCGAAGCCGAGGCGGCTTTCCACCAGCCAGGCGCGAAAGCCCTCCGGCTGCTCGGACTCGGGGGTGGCCTCGGCCGCGGGAGCGTCGGCGTCGGAGCTCATGAAGCGGTCTTCGTAGGCCTTGGGCGCGGATTCGAGGAGCGCCTTCAGCCGCGCCTGCTCCGCCTGGGCGCGGTCGAGGGATTCGATGCGCGCGTCAGCCACGACGTGGGCGGCCGGGGCCGTCGCCTGCGGTTTCTGCTGGGGTTGCGCCTGTGCCTGTGCACAGGACAGGCAGGCGAGGGCTGTCGTGCACTCGAGCCATGCAAGGGCGGCCACCGGGCGCCTCGCGGCTCCGGGCGGGCCGGAAACGGCCCCTGGCGACGTGCAAGTCATCAGAAGTCATCCCTTGTCTCGTTCCCCGGGGCTGCACCCCTGTTCGTGTCACTTCTTGGCAGTCGTCAGGATATTTCAGAACTGTTAACAAGAGTCAATTTTTCGGGCCGCGGAGGGTTTTCCCCACAGGAGAACGTGGGCCTCCGGCCTTCAGGAAAGTCAAAACTGGAACGTTGGATTTCATTTGCTCGTGATGAGAACAAAGGGCGACCCAGTTGAAGACTTTGGCGCGGCGGCGCCCGGCGGCGCCGCGCCCGACTTAGAATTTTTCCGGTTTCGACATTTCAATTTCCATGGCTGATTCCTCCAAAACCAAACTTCCGTTCCAGGCCGAAGTCGCACAGCTGCTGCATCTGGTCACCCATGCGCTCTACTCGAACAAGGAGATCTTCCTGCGCGAGCTGATCTCGAACGCATCGGACGCCTGCGACAAGCTGCGCTTCGAGGCCCTCGACCATCCCGAGCTGTACGAAGGCCAGTCCGACCTCGACGTGCGCCTGAGCTTCGACAAGGCCGCGCGCACCATCACCATCACCGACAAGGGCATCGGCCTGTCGCGCCAGGAGGCGATCGACAACCTCGGCACCATCGCCAAGAGCGGCACCAAGGACTTCATGAGCAAGTTGAGCGGCGACCAGAAGGCCGACGCGCAGCTCATCGGCCAGTTCGGCGTGGGCTTCTACTCGGGCTTCATCGTGGCCGACAAGATCACGGTCGAATCGCGCCGCGCGGGCCTTCCGGCCGACCAGGGCGTGCGCTGGGTGAGCGGCGGCGCCGGCGACTTCGAGGTGACCGACATCACGCGCGCCGAGCGCGGCACCAGCATCACGCTGCACCTGCGCGAGGATGCCGACGAGTTCCTCAACGCCTGGAAGCTCAAGCAGATCGTCGGCAAGTACTCCGACCACATCTCCCTGCCCATCCTCATGGAGAAGGAAGAGTGGAAGGACGGCGAGAACGACCAGCCCGGCGACATGGTGAAGACCGGCGAATGGGAGACCGTCAACAAGGCCAACGCCTTGTGGAGCCGCCCCAAGAAGGACATCACCCCCGAGCAGTACGAGGAGTTCTACAAGAGCATCAGCCACGACTACGAGGCCCCGCTCGCATGGAGCCACAACCGCGTGGAAGGCAGCACCGAGTACACGCAGCTGCTGTACATCCCGGCCAAGGCGCCCTTCGACCTGTGGAACCGCGACAAGAGCGCGGGCGTGAAGCTCTACGTCAAGCGCGTCTTCATCATGGACGACGCCGATGCGCTGATGCCCAGCTACCTGCGCTTCGTCAAGGGCGTGATCGACTCGGCCGACCTGCCGCTGAACGTGAGCCGCGAGCTGCTGCAGGAAAGCCGCGACGTGAAGGCGATCCGCGAGGGCAGCACCAAGCGCGTGCTCGGCATGCTGGAAGACCTTGCCAAGAAGCAGAAGACCTCGCCCGAGAGCGGCGAGGGCAGGATCGACGTGGGCTCCGGCGAATCGGTGCCGGCCCCCGAGCCGACCGAAGGCGTGACCGACGTGGTCGACAAGAACGCGCCCACCGCCGCCGAGACCGCCGCTGCCGCGGCCGACGAATCGGGCAAGTACGCCAAGTTCTACGCCGAGTTCGGCGCGGTGCTCAAGGAAGGCCTGGGCGAGGACTTCGCCAACCGCGATCGCATCGCCAAGCTGCTGCGCTACGCCTCCACCACCACCGACTCGGTGAGCGTGAGCTTCGCGGACTACAAGGCCCGCATGAAGGAAGGCCAGGACGCCATCTACTACATCACGGCCGACACGCTCGCCGCCGCCAGGAATAGCCCGCAGCTCGAGGTCTTCAAGAAGAAGGGCATCGAGGTGCTGCTGATGACCGACCGCGTGGACGAGTGGGCGCTGAACTACCTCAACGAGTTCGACGGCACGCCGCTGCAGAGCGTGGCCAAGGGCGCGGTCGACCTCGGCAAGCTGCAGGACGAGGCCGAGAAGAAGGCCGCCGAGGAAGCTGCCGAGTCGTTCAAGCCGATGCTCGAGAAGCTCAAGGAAGCGCTCAAGGACAAGGCCGAGGACGTGCGCGTGACCACGCGCCTGGTCGATTCGCCCGCCTGCCTCGTGGTGCAGGACGGCGGCATGAGCACGCAGCTCGCGCGCATGCTCAAGCAGGCCGGCCAGCCCGCGCCCGACCTGAAGCCGGTGCTCGAAGTCAACGCCGAGCATCCGCTGGTGAAGAAGCTCGAGGGCTCCTCGCACTTCGACGACCTGGCCAACATCCTGTTCGACCAGGCCCTGCTGGCCGAAGGCGGCCTGCCGGCGGACCCGGCGGCCTACGTGAGGCGCGTCAACGCGCTGCTGGTGTGAACGGCCGGCCGCGCGTCATCCGGGCAGCGGCCGTCGTTCCGGCGGCGATGCTGCTGCTCCTGGCGGGCGGCTGTTCCCACTACCACGTCGGCATTCCGCTGGTGCCCGGGCTCTCGCTGGGGCTCGGCGCCACGAAAGACGGCAATTTCTCCGTGGGGCTCAACACCGGCTTCGGCCCGCTGGGCGCGGGCGTCGCCGTGAACAACGGCGGGCAGGTGTCGGGCTCGGCCGGCGTGGGCGTCGGCGTGGGGCCGGTGCGCACCGGCGTGAGCAAGGGGGCCGTGCTCTACGACCCCAAGGCCGGCCCGGCGGCTCCCGGAACTCCTGCAGCTCCTGGAGCGCCCGTTGCGCCGGCCGCGGCTGCCGGCACTGTGGCTTCGGCTGCGCCAGCCGCTCCTTCACCGGGAGCTTCCCCGGCCGGCACGCCTGTCGCCTCTTCCGCCGCCGCTGCGCCCGCCCCCGTGCAGTACTACTCGACACCCGAGGCTCCCTTCACGCCCGTGGCACCCGTCGTCCCCCCGAAGCCGGTGGCTGCGGCGCCGGCTCCCTCCAGGAGGGCGCCGCTGGTCAAGATCACGCGACCGCCGCCGGAGCCGGCTGCACCCGTCGCCCAGGCGGCGCCCGCAGCCGCACCCGCCGTCAACGTCACCTACCGCACGCCGGCCGTGGCCGCCGCCGCGGCAGCGGCCCGCGAGGCCGGCACGCCGGGCAATCCGGTCGCGCCCTGACTTCTTCCTGATCGCCCCGCATCCCCGCTCGGCCCATGTGGCCTCGCGGCATGCGAACGCCCGGGCCGGCGGCGATGCCACTACCATGGCGCAGAACCCGTCCGCCCTTCCATGACAAGCCGCCGACCGCTTCTGCAGCAACTCCTGGCCATGACCGCGCTTGCGGCCGGACCGTGGCTGCCGCGCGCAGCGAAGGCGCAGTTCGCCTATCCCTCCAGGTCGATCCGCTGGATCGTGCCCTACCAGGCCGGCGCGGGTACCGACATCGTCGCGCGCACCATCGGCGCGCAGCTCGCCATCGACTGGGGCCAGTCGGTGAGCATCGAGAACCGCGCCGGCGGCAACACCGCGCTGGGCGCCATGGAGGCCGCGCGTGCTCCGGCCGACGGCTACACGCTGCTGTCGGCGGACAGCGGCACGCTGGTGTTCAACCCGGCGCTGTACCGCAACCTCAGCTACAACCCCTCGCGCGACTTCGCGCCCGTCACCCTGCTCGGGCGGCTGCCGATGGTGCTGCTGGTGGGGCCGGCCAGCGGCGTGAAGGACGCACAGGCCTTCATCGACGACGCGCGCGCCTTCCCCGGCAAGGTCAGCTACGCCTCGGCCGGCACCGGCAGCCCGCAGCACCTGTCGATGGAACTGCTCGAACGCGAGGCCGGGCTGGAGATGGTGCACGTGCCCTACCGCAGCGCCGCGGCCGCGGTGGCCGACGTGGCCGGCGGCCAGCTGCCGGTGATGATGTGCGACCTGGCCGCCTCGCGCCGTTTCATCCAGAGCGGCAGGCTGCGCCCGCTGGCGGTGGCGAACCCCTCGCGCCTCGCGCAGCTGCCGCGCGTGCCCACCTTCGCCGAGATCGGCCTGCCGCGCGTCGAGGCCGCCGCGCTCATGGGCCTGGTGGTGCCCGCCAACACGCCGGGCGAGATCGTCTCGCGGCTGCAGCAGTCGGTCGCCAGCGCCATCCACAACCCCGCGGTGCAGCGCCGGCTGTCCGAGTACGGCGTGGAGCCCGCGGGCGACACGCCCTCGCGCTTCGCGGCGCTGCTGCAGGGCGAGTCGGCGCGGTGGCATCCGCTGATCCGCGACCTGAACCTTTCGCTGGACTAGGACGCCGCCTTTACGGCAACTTTGCCGAAGCGCCGCGCCTTGCTCACGCCGGGCTAAGACGGCCTGCCTAGATTGGCGGGGCCCATGACCACCCGCCGGTTCCATCACGTCGTCTTCGCCGACGATTTCTTCCGTTCTTCCGCCAACGGGCTCCAGTACCACGTCGCCAACCGGCGCTTCCTTCGAGGCTTCCTCGACTCCGCGCTGGGCCGCCTGGGCCTGCCCGCGAGCGAGGTCGCGCCGATGTCCGAGGGCGGGCGTATCGACGTCGCCCGCCTCATGGACCGGCTGGAGCTGCCCTGCACGCCCGCCGGCTGGGCGCGCGCCTGCGTGACCGACCTCGCGCCGCTGGCCGGCCGCGACGGCATGCCGGCCTTCGGCCCCGGCTGCCTGGTGATCGGCTGGGGCCTCACGCCCGCGCAGCAGCGCTGCATCGACACCTGCGGCGCCAGCTACCTCGACATCGAGATCGATCCGCGCCGCTTCACCGAGCGCCTGCACTTCTGCGCGCGCACCAACGACCCCGCCATCGAAGCCGCGCTTCTGGCACGCCGGGTGGACGAGGAGCTGTTCTGGAACCACGCGAGCGCGCTCAAGGGCCGCTTCGCGCGCCACGGAGCCGGGTCGCTCTTCGACGCGAGGCTGCGCGTGGGCCTCTTCTTCGGCCAGAGCCTGGTGGACCTGTCGCTCGTCAGCGGCGGCCGCACCATGCACCCGGCCAGCGTGATCGCGCCGCTGCGCGAGCTGGCCCGGGGCGTGGACCTGCTGGTGGTCAAGCCGCATCCGTACGAGCCCGCGCTGCACGACCTGGCGCCCATCGCGCGCGCCATTCCCAACGTGGCATGGACGCGCGAGAACACCTATGCGCTTCTGTCGGCGGGCAATGTGCATTTCGCGGCCAGCCTGTCTTCCAGCGTCCTGACCGAGGCGCGCTACTTCCGCAAGCCCGCCCACGCGCTGATCCGCGCCGACCGCAACGCGGGCGAACTGCTGCCCGCCGCCTGCTCGGGCTGGATACCGGTGGGCGCGGATCTGGGATCGAAGGACTTCATGGCAGCCGCCTGCGGCATGGAAGAAGAAGGCACCGCCGTCGACGCCGTGCGCAGCTTCGCGGCCTGGCCCTCCACGGCCATCGACCGCGCCTTCCTCACGCGCTGGGGCCTCGACGACCAGGCCGCCGGCCTGCCCGCCGTGGCCGAGCTCCAGTTGGGCCGCCCCTACCTGTTCCGGCCCGGCAGCCCCGCGACGGGCTGGCTGAGCCATGGCTGGTCGGGCTTCGACGGCGAGGGCGCGCGCAGCGAGGGGGAACTTGCCTGCCTCGTGGTGCCGCTGCCCGCGCTGTCGGCGCCGTCACAGGCCTGCGTGCAATCGCTGTCGCATCGGCAGCCCTACCGCGTGGAGGTGCGCGTCGACTATCGCGGCAACGCCAGGTCCACCAGCGTGCACGCGATGTTCGACGGGATGGTGCTGCCAAGCCAGCAGACGACCGGCGCACGGCGGCGCAGCCTGGTGTTCGAGGTCGAACCGGCCGCGGGCCGCAAATGCCTGGTGCTGCAGTTCGTCGTGGCCGGTACCGGTGTGCGCGGCGGCCCGATGCGCAGGCGCGCGGCGCCTCCGGCCTTCACGATCAGGAAGCTGCAGGTGTCGCTGCGCATGGGCCGGGGCGTGATCTCCGCGCCGCCGAAGGCGAAGGCGGTGCGATGGCCCGAGCTGCATCCGGTGCGCGCGATGGCCAGGAGGTTCCGTGCGCTGATTGATTCGGCGCGCGGAATCGCAGGCTGACGCAAGTAGCCTTCCGCCGCGTGCGCTTGCCTGGGCAGCCGGAGCCCACGAGCCGAAGACTGACGCCCTCGCTGCAGGCAGGCTGGCAGCCGGCAGAGCCGGACCGACGGAAATTGGACTTCGCCGGCACGCGTGCATTCGCATGCGCCGCACGAACACAGGAGAGTTCCGGATGTCCGAGACCCACAAGGCAATCCTCGAGAAGGCCAATGCCGCCATCGCCCAAGGCGACCACGAAGGATTTCTCGCGTTCTGCACCGACGACACGAAGTGGACCTTCGTCGGCGACAGAACCCTCGACGGCAAGCAGGCGGTGCGCGAATGGATGGCGACCGCCTACCTGGAGCCACCCCGGTTCGAGGTGCACCGCCTGATCGCCGACGGCGACTTTCTCGCGGCCCTCGGAGAGATCACGCTGAAGGACGAAACCGGCAAGGCGACCCGCCATGCGTACTGCGATGTCTGGCGCTTTCGCGATGGCCGGCTGGCCGAGCTGCAGGCCTTCGTCGTCGAAGCCCGCCCGCAGGCGCAGGGCTGACGGCCGCCTATCGCTGCGCGTTCGACGCCGCAAGCCCGTGCAGCAGCACGACCCAGTGCTGTAGCCGCTCGATGGCCGCCTGCCGGCCGTCGGCAGTGCGCACCGCGTCATCGGCCGTCGCCGCGAGCAGTTCCTGGGCCGCGCCCGCCACGGCCCGTGCGAACTTCGGCGCGTCGCCGCGCCACACCACCACGCGGTGCGCCAGCCCGAGCTGCGCCGCGCGGCCCGCGTTGATCGCCTGCTCGGGCTGGTCGGTGAGCAGCAGCAGGATCGGCCTGCGGTAGACCGCCGCGATCGACAGCGCCGCCATGCCCGGTGCCGAGACGATGAAGGCGCTGTGCGCGGCCGCCTCGATCCAGTGCTCGTCGCGCGCGTGCCAGTGCGGGCGGTGCGCATAGCCTTCGCCGACGAGGTGCGCGGGCACGCCGGCGTCGGCGAGGCCCTGCTCCAGCCCGTCGGCCAGCGCCGGTTCCTGGAAGTGCGGGTTGAGGTAGACGGCCGCGACACGATGCTGCGTCGCATCGCCCCTGTCCACCGCGTCGACCACGGCCACCGGCGTGGCCAGCCGGTGACGGCCGCGTTCGTCGTGCCGGTGCTCGCCGTAGGCGAAGTCGTGCTCGATGCGCGCGAGGCTGCGGTCGATCTGCCAGGCCACGATGCGGCCGAACAGACGGGCGACGAAGCCCGGCATGCGTCCGCCGAAGTTGGTCTCCAGCGCATGCCGCAGGCTCGCGCCGTACACGTGCACCACCTTGCGCCTCCACAAGGGCAGCCAGCCCATCAGCAGCAGCGCGGGGTGGAAGGAGTCGTTCACCACCAGGTCGGCATCGCGGAAGTGCGCGCGCAGGCGCCACACGTCGCGCAGCATGCGTTCGGGCCTGAACATGTACAGCGCCACGTTGCGGTCGGTCTCGCGGCGCAGCATGTTCTGCTGCGTGTCGAACTGCACCGCGTAGTGGCGCGAGAGCACCGGCGCGTCGATGCCGAAACCGGCGAGGAAGCGCGCGCCCTCGTCGGAGGTGGTGAGCACGCGCACCTGCGCACCGGCCTCGCGCAGCGCATGCGTGAGCAGCTGCGCGCGCATGAGGTGGCCGCGCGCGTCCGCGGTCGCGAGGTACAGGATGCGCGGCGGCATCGCTCAGGCGTGGTGCCGCACCGGCGGCGCCGAGCCCGGGCGCAGGCGCAGCGCCACGCCGGCGAGCCACATGCCGAGAGCTCCCGTCACGCCGAAGCCGCGCTCGGTGTCGCGCACCTCGCGCATCAGCTGCGCGAGCCGCGCCTCTTCATGCGGCGCCACGCAGCGCTGCAGCGTGCGGGTGCACAGGCGGATGTGGCGGTCCTCGTCGGCCATCACGCGCGCGAGCAGCGGATGCAGCGCGTGCTGCGAGCCGATCAGCGCGCAGTGGCGCTGCAGGATGCGCGAGGCCATCTGCTCGGCCGCAAGGCCGATGGCGTAGGCGGGAACCAGCCCGCCGTGCGCGAAGTGCGGCGCGTGGCGGCGGATCAGCGCCTGCCAGCGTGCGAGCTTGCGGCGGCTGAACCAGTCGGGCCTGGGCGCTTCCTCCGGCGATGCGGCGGCCTGCGCGCTGCCCCCGCGCTCGACGATGGCCTGTGCGAACAGGCGCGCATGCAGCTGCTCGTCGGCCAGGTGCTGGTCGAGCTGGCGAACGAGCCATTCGGGCGGCGCGATGCGCAGCTCGCGCTGCAGCGCCTGCTCCGACGATTCCTCACCCACGAGGTAGAAGCGCAGCAGCAGCATCTCTCCGTCGTTGCTCGCATGCAGCTGCCGCAGCGCAGCGCGCTTGACGTGGTGCACCAGCCGGGCCTGCAGCGCGGGCCAGCCGCGCAGTCGCGGCGGCGAGAGGCACTCGAAGCCGGGCGCGGAGCCGGCCGGGTTGCCAGGCGTGGGGTCAGCGGCCATCGGCCCTGGTCTTCACCGGTTGCGGCGGCTGTTGCTGCTGCCAGCCCAGCACCAGCCCGATGAAGCTGTCCTGCAGGAATGCGCGCGCGGCGGCGTCGGCGCCCGCGAACTCGCGCTGCTGGCCGTCGTAGCGGATGTAGCCCTTGCCGTCGGCGGCGCCCAGCAGCAGCTTCTCGTTCTTGCGGAAGCCGCGCTGCAGCAGGGGCTGCAGCAGCGGCTGCGATTCGAGCCCGTAGAGGAACATGTCGCGCTGGATCACCTGGCGCGGGATCTTGCTGCTGAGCGCCTGCAGCTCGAGCGTCCAGTTGCCCTGCCGCATCGCCTCGGCCAGGTCGCGGCCCTTGGCGCCCGGCGCGCGGAAACGCGCGCGCGCCACCGACTTGGAGGCCCGGCTCAGGCCGAGGCCGATGGTGATGTCGGCGTCCCGCGCGCCATCGGCGCGGTTGTCGTCCACCTGCACGAACACGTTGGCCAGCCGCGCGGCCAGCGAGGGCTTCGCCAGCGCCTCGACGATCTGCTCGGCGGTGAGCATCACGCGCTCGCTGCCGGGTTCGTTCACCGTCACCTTGTACGGATCGATGCGGATGTCGTCGAACTCGCCGCTCACCGGCGAATGGGCATGGCTGCTGACCGACCACTCGCTGCCCGAGCGGCTCAGCAGCGCATGGAAGGTCAGCGGCACGCGCTGGCCGTCGCGCGCGCGGCCGGAGCCCTGCAGCAGCACGTCGCCGACGATGGTCTTCTCGGGGTAGCTGCGGGTGCTGGCGAAGCGGATGGTGTGGGCCGCCGGGTCGAGCGCGGCGTGGGTGTCGGCGTCGTCCAGCGCGAGGCGGTTGCACTCGCTGCCGCCACCCGCGAGCGCGGCGAAGGGGCAGCCGGCGTCGGACTTGAAGTTGAAGACGCCGCGGCCGGCGAAGTCGGCGGCGCCGGCCAGCGCGCAGGCGCCGGCGAGCGCGAGGCCCAGTGCCGCTCGGCGAACGGCAGGTGAAGGGAAGTTGCGCATGGTCTTTGTTCGTTCTTCTTCTGCGGAAAGGGAAAGGAGCAGGGCTCGATCAGGGCCGGTGATACGACAGCGCCTGCGCATCCGCGTGGGTGCGCCCGGTCGTGTGCCAGCCGATGCCGCGCGCGAACGCGCCCAGCATGTCGATGGCCGAGAAACCCATGATCAGCGCCACGCCCGCGAGCCAGCGCAGGCCGCGCAGCGGCGGCAGGTCTTGATGGTTGAGCGCCTTCATGCTGAAGCCCAGCCGCGTGAACAGCACCGCCAGCGGCCCGATCGGACCGCTGCGCGCGAGCCACTGCCAGCGCGGCGACACGTAGCTGCGCAGCAGGTGCGGCGTGAGCGAGTAGGTGTCCTGCCCACGCATCCAGCGCAGCTTCAGCGCCTCGGCGCGGGTGTCGGGCAGGCGGTGCTCGGTGTGGGCCGCGGCTGCGTAGTGGATGGGCACGCCCGCCGCCTTCAGCCGCATGCCGAGCACCTGGCAGTGCGCGCGGTAGACGCCGTCGAGCGCCTGGTAGCTGTGCTGCTCGAACACGTCGCGGCGGAAGGCCACGTTGTTCGCGTAGAAGTTGCTCGTGGCGCCGGCGTGGTCGGCGTTGGGGAAGTACATGAAGTCGATGGTGGTGAGCGCGGTGCCCACCACGTCGGCTGCATAGCTGGTGCGCCCGGCCACCACGGCTGGCGCTTCGGCGCCCCTGGTGAAGGGCAGCAGCATCTGAAGCAGCCAGTCGTCGTCGGGCAGGCAGTCGGCGTCGGCGAACACCACGTGCGTGCACCGCTGCGCGTCGGTGGCCGCGAAGCCCGCGTTCTTGGCGTCGTAGTAGCCGGTGCTCGCGTCGATGCGCACGAAGTCGACCGGGCGGCCTGCGAGCGCGCTCACGGCCTCGCAGGTGGCGGGGCTCAGACCGTCGTGCGTGATGACCACCTGCGCGAGTGCGGCGAGCGGCAGCTTCTGCCTGCCCAGCAGGGCGACCAGGCGCTGCAGGCTGGCACCGGCCCTGGCCTCGGCATCGGCTCCGCCGCGCAGGTTGTTGGTCTCCAGGACCAGAGCGCAACGCGCGGCAACTTGATCGGGCATCATCGAATTTTCCTGTCCGGACATCGTTTTGAAGGCTTGCATCCTGCTTTTATCGCACAACCGCGCCCGCCACCAGTGCCGCGCGCCTTGGGGCCAGCCATGAACGTGACCATCTTCGGCGCGGGCTACGTGGGCCTGAGCTTCGCGGCCTGCCTGGCCGAGGCCGGCCACGAGGTGCTGTGCGCGGACGCGGACCTGGCGCGCATCGAGGGGCTGCAGCGCGGCCTGATGCCGCTGCACGAGCCGGGCCTGGAGGCGCTGGTGGCCTCGGGCATCGCCGCCGGCACCCTGCGATTCACGGCCGACGAGCGCGCGGCCTGCGCGCACGGCGATCTGCTCTTCATCGTGGTGAACACGCCGGCCGATGCGCAGGGGCGGGTCGAACTGCGGCACGTGATCGCGGTGGCCGCCGCCATCGGACGGCATCGCGATCGCGACGCACTGGTGGTCTGCAAATCGACCGCGCCCGTGGGCACGGCCGCGCAGGTCGAGGCCGTGCTGGGCGGCGAACTCGCGCAGCGCGGCGTGCGGCACCGCATCGCCGTGGCGGTGAACCCCGAGTTCCTGCGCGAAGGCTCGGCGGTGCGCGACTGCCGCCAGCCCGACCGCGTGGTGATCGGCAGCGAGGACCCATGGGCCGTCGAGCTGTTGACCCGGCTCTACGCGCCCTTCATCCAGGACCCGCAGAGGCAGCTGCTGGTGATGGACCGCCGCTCGGCCGAGCTCACCAAGTACGCGGCCAACGCGATGCTCGCCGCCCGCATCAGCTTCATCAACGAGATGGCCCGCGTGGCCGAGCTGGCGGGTGCCGACATCGAGGCGGTGCGGCGCGGCATCGGCGCAGACCGGCGCATCGGGCCCGACTTCCTGCAGGCCGGCGCGGGCTATGGCGGCTCCTGCCTCGCGAAGGATGTGCGGGCGCTGGTGCATGCGGCCGACCGCGGCGGCCACGCGCTGCGCATCCTTGCCGCGGTCGAGGCCACGAACCACGAGCAGAAGGGCCGCCTCTTCGACCTGATGACGCACCACTTCGGCGGCCGCATCGCCGGCAAGACCGTCGCGGTGTGGGGCCTGGCCTTCAAGCCCGATACCGACGACATGCGCGACGCGTCCAGCCTGGTGCTGCTGCAGCGGCTGTGGGCGGCCGGTGCGCGCGTGCAGGTCTACGACCCCGCGGCGATGCCGAACGCGCGCGACCTCCTCGGCGATCGCGAGGACCTGCGCTGGTGCGCCACGGCGCCCGAAGCACTGCAGGGCGCCGATGCGCTGGCGCTCGTCACCGAGTGGGACGAGTTCCGGAGCCCCGACTTCGCGCACATCGCGAAAGAGCTGCACACTCCGGTCATCTTCGATGGCCGCAATGTGTACGACGCCGCGGAGGTCGAGTCGGCGGGCATCGCCTACTACGGCATTGGCCGCGGCCGGTCGTCACTGCGGCTGGGCTGAGTCCTGGTCCTGCGCGAGGAAGGCGTCGCCGGGCGTGAGCGGCGCATGCCGGTAGCTCGCCGGCGTGCGGCTGAGCTTCACCGGCGCGCCGATGCCGCGATAGCCGCCGGGCATCTCCACCACCATCTCGCGGTGCTGCGTGTGCGGATGCTGCAGCGCGGCATCGACCGGCAGCACGGGCGCGGCGGGCACGCCGGCGGCCATCAATTCATCGACCAGCGAGCGACCGTCGAACGCCGCCATCGCGGCCTCGAGCCGCTGCTTGAGTTGCGCGCGGTGCACCGAGCGCGCGCCGGCCGTGCGAAAGAGCGGATCGTCCGCGAGCTCGGGCACGCCGATGCAGCGGCACATGCTCGCGAACTGCCGGTCGTTGCCCACGGCGACGAACACAGGGTCGGTGCCGGTGGCCAGTGCGTCGTAGGGATAGATGTTCGGATGCGCGTTGCCGGTGCGGCGGGGCTCGGTGCCGTCCATGAACCAGTTGGCGGCGTGCGGATGCAGCAGCGAGAGGCCGCTGTCGTACAGCGCCGCCTCCACGAACTGGCCGCGCCCGCTGCGGTTGCGTTCCTGCAGCGCGAGCAGCACGCCGATCACCGCGTTGAGGCCGGTCACCATGTCGACCACCGGCAGGCCGACGCGCAGCGGACCGCCATCGGCCTCGCCGTTGATGCTCATGATGCCGGTCATGGCCTGCACGGCGGCGTCGTAGCCCGGCAGCCCACCCAGCGGGCCGTCGGCGCCGAAGCCCGACACGCGGCACCACACCAGGCGCGGGAAGCGCTTCGACAGTTCCTCGTAGCCGATGCCCCAGCGCTCCATGGTGCCGGTCTTGAAGTTCTCGATCAGCACGTCGGCCTCGGCCACCAGCGCGAGCAGCGCCTCGCGGCCTTCATCGTTGGAGAAGTCCAGGTGCTGCACGCGCTTGTTGCGGTTGAGCCCGTGGTAGTACGAGGCCACGCCTTCCCTGAAGGGCGGGCCCCAGGTGCGCGTGTCGTCGCCCTGCGGCGGCTCGACCTTGAGCACGTCGGCGCCGTGGTCGCCGAGGATCTGGCCGCAGTAGGGGCCGCCGAGGATGCGGGAGATGTCGAGGACTCGGATGCCTGCGAGGGCGCCTTGGGCTTGCGTCATTTCTTGTTCCTGTGTTTTGCTTTGCGGGGCGCGTGCACAGGCCGCCGGGTACTCCGCTCCGCGAATGTCCCCCGGGCCTGCGGCCCTCCTCCTTTGTTTCGCTGCGGGGAGCACCCGACGCCCTGTGCACATGGACGCTCTGCTGGTGCCGGCCGCATGAGCGCAGCGCTCATCGATCACGACGATGGGGTGCCTTGCGCAGCGAAACGAAGGAGGAGGCCGCAGGCCGGGGGACATTCGCGGAGCAAGGCACCCCGTCGGCGTGATTGCTCCCCGGATGGCTGCCTCAGTCGAGCTGCGCCCCCGACTTCTTCACGACGTCCTTCCACTTCACGGACTCGCCAGCAATGAACTGCCCGAGCTTCTGCGGCGAAGTGTCGGCAGGCACTTCGAGACCCTGGGCCGCGAACATCTGCTTCACCTTGGGCGAATTCAGCACTTCCGTGAACGCATGGTTGAGCTTGTTCACGCGATCGGCAGGCGTGCCGGCCGGCGCGACGATGCCGAAGAACACGCTCACGTCGTAGCCCTTGTAGCCCTGCTCCGAGATCGTCGGCACCTCCGGCAGCGCCTGCGAGCGCGCGACGGTGGCCACGCCCAGCGCGCGCAGCTTGCCGGCCTTGACGTAGGGCAGCGCGGTGAGGATGTCGGTGAAGGTCATGCTGACCTGGTTGCCCAGCAGGTCGTTGAGCGCGGGGCCGGTGCCCTTGTAGGGAATGTGCTGCAGGTCGGTGCCCGCCACCGAGTTGAAGAGCACGCCCGCGAGGTGCGACGAGGCGCCGTTGCCCGACGAGGCATAGCTGAGCTTGCCGGGGTTGGCCTTCGCGTAGGCCACCAGCTCCTGCACGTTCTTCACCGGCAGCGACGGGTTCACCACCAGGATGTTGGGCAGGTAGCCGACCTGGATCACCGGCGCGAAGCTCTTGACCGGGTCGTAGTTGATCTTGCGGTAAAGGCTCGAGTTGATGGCCAGCGGGCCCGAGGTGCCGAACAGCAGCGTGTGGCCGTCGGCCTCGGCGCGCGCCACGTATTCGGCGCCGATGTTGCCGCCGGCGCCTGCGCGGTTCTCCACGATCATGGGCTGGCCGAGGCGGTCCTTCATCTCGGCGGCGAGGGTGCGCGCCATCGCGTCGGTCGGGCCGCCGGGCGGGAAGGGCACGACCAGCATCAGGGGCTTGGAGGGGAAGGCGTCGGCCGCTTGCGCAGCGGGCATGGCAGTCATCAGCGTGGCACAGGCGGCCAGCAGGAAGGTGATGCGTTTCAAGGGATGTCTCCGATTTTTTGAATGAAAGAGAAAGCTCAGGCGGGCACGGCCGTGGGCAAAGCGGCTGCCGCGTTCCAGTCCGCGGGCATCGCGTCGGGCGAGAGCGGATCGCGTGGCAGCACCCGGTGCAGCAGCACCAGCTGCGCCCAGCGCAGGCGCGCTGCCGAGCCGCCGCGCGAGGCCTCCCAGGCCATCGCGATGGCGCTGGTGCAGTGATAGAGGGCGGAGGCGGCCTGGCGCGCGAGCACGTCGCCGCCTTCGCGCGCGGCCGTCTCGGTGAGCGCGGCGGCGCGGTCGAGCGCGCTGCGCAGCGACTTGTCGAAGCCGGGGGTGAGCGCCGCGTCGTCGAGCAGCGTCGCGCAATGCGCGCGCAGCACCGGCAGCGAGCCCTCGCGCTTCACCGCGCGGATCACGTCCAGCGCCACGATGTTGCTCGTGCCTTCCCAGATCGAGCCCAGGTGCGCGTCGCGCACGAGCCGCGCGTCGCTCCATTCCTCGATGTAGCCGCAGCCGCCGCGCACTTCCATCGCGTCGCCCGTGACCTTGCGCGCATCGCGGCAGGCGCGGAACTTGATGAGCGGCGTGAGGATGCGCAGCAGCGCATAGGCATCGGGCTCGCCGGCGTCGGAACGCGCGAGCGCCAGCGCCGTCTGGCACACCATGGTGCGGGCCTGTTCGGCGGGCAGGCGCAGCTTGTCGAGCTGGCGCTGCATCAGCGGCATCTGCTCCAGCGTGCGGCCGAAGGCGCGGCGTTCGGATGCGATGAACTCGGCCTCGGCCACCGCGCGGCGCATCAGGCCGGCGGCGCGCACGCCGTTCGACAGGCGCGAGTTGTTGACCATGTCGGCCATCTGCACGAAGCCGCGGCCTTCCTCGCCCACCAGCCAGGCGGTGGCGCCTTCGAGGCGGATCTCGCCGCTGGCCATCGAGCGCGTGCCGAGCTTGTCCTTCAGCCGGATGATGCGGTAGCTGTTGAGGCTGCCGTCGTCCAGCCGGCGCGGCAGCAGGAACAGCGACACGCCCTTCATGCCCTGCGGCCCGTCGTCGGCGCGCGCGAGCACCATCGCGAAGTCGGCGTCGGGGTTCGAGCAGAACCACTTGTCGCCCGTGAGGCGCCAGCTGCCGTCCGATTCGCGGCGGGCCATGGTGGCGGTGGCGGCGATGTCGGAGCCGGCGGCCTGCTCGGTCATGAACATCGCGCCCTGGGCGAGTTCGTCGAAGTCCAGCGAGGTGAGGCGCGGCAGATACTTCGCGACCAGCTCCGGGCTGCCGAACTTCTTCAGCGTGCGCGTGAGCGAGTCGGTCATCGACACCGGGCAGCACAGGCCGAACTCCGCCTGCACGAACAGGTAGGTCAGCACGTACTTGACCAGCGGCGGCATCCTGCCCTTCCAGCCCAGCGTGTCGTCGCGGTGCGAGATGGCGGCGAGGCCGAATTCGGCGAGCGCGAGGCGTTCCATCTCCACGTAGGCGGGGTGCTTGACGATCTTCTGTTCGTCCAGACCGGTGCGCGTGCGCTGCTTCAGCACGGGCGGGTTGCGGTCGGCGGTGCCGGCCAGCTCGTCGATCAGGCCGCCCGCGAGGCCGCCCAGGCGCTCGAAGTGCGGCTGCATGTGGCGGCGCAGGTCTTCGGGCAGGTAGAGCGCGAGCAGGGCGTGCAGCTCGGCGTCGGTGGTGAACAGGTTCTGGCCGTGGCGGTCGGGGATCGGATGGGCGTGCTCTGCGGACATGCGCGTTGTCTCCTGGGGTTCCTTGTTTGGCGCATTGTTGGAGCCGCGACGATCCGTGTCTAATATCGATTTGGTCTTGTTCGATTCGATCTGACTATCCATGGAACTGCGGCACCTGCGCTACTTCTGCGTGCTCGCCGAGGAGCTGCACTTCGGGCGCGCGGCGCGGCGGCTGTCGATCTCGCAGCCGCCGCTGTCGGTGGCGATACGCCAGCTCGAGGACAACGTGGGTGCGCGCCTCTTCGAGCGCAACAGCAAGGAGGTGCGGCTCACGCCCGCTGGCGAGGCGCTGCGGGTTTCGGCGCGCCGGCTGCTCCTGCAGGCCGAGGAGGCCGCCATCGAGGCGCGCGACGTGGCGCTGGGTTCGGCCGGGCGGCTGCGCATCGGCTTCGTCGGCGCGATGCTCTACCGGGGCCTGCCGCAGGCGCTGCGCGCCTTCCAGGCGAAGCATCCGGCGGTGCGCATCACGCTGAGCGAGCTCAATTCGGGCATGCAGATCGCCGAGCTGATGAACGACCGGCTCGACCTGGGCTTCGCCCACACGCACCGCGTGCCGCCCGAGCTGCAGCACCGGCTGCTGCTGTCCGAACCCTTCGTGGCCTGCCTGCCCGCCGGCCATGCGCTGGCGCGCAAGCGGGTGCTGGCACCGGCCGACCTGCGCGAGCAGCCCTTCGTGCTGTTCTCCCGCGAGGTCTCGCCCGACTACCACGAGCGCATCCTGAGCATCTGCGCCGACGCGGGCTTCCTGCCCGAGGTGAGGCACGAGGTGCGCCACTGGCTGGCGGTGGTCTCGTGGGTGTCGCAGGGGCTGGGCGTGGCGCTGGTGCCGCAGGCGATGCGGCATTCGGCCCTGCGCGGCGCGGTGTTCAGGCCGCTCGACAGGGCGGTGGTGCAGTCGGAGGCCTACGGCATCTGGCGCAACGGCCCGGCCAACGTGCTGGTCGAGCGGCTGCTGGAGGGCGTGGCCGACAGCCTCGCCGCCACGCGGGAAGATCAGGCGTAGAGCGGCTCTTCCGCCATCTGCTCGCACTGCTCCTCGAGCATGAGGATCTGCCCCTTCCAGTAGTCGCTGGAGCCGAACCACGGGAAGTTGATCGGGAAGATCGGGTCTTCCCAGCGCCGCGCCAGCCAGGCGCTGTAGTGGATGAGGCGCAGCGTGCGCAGCGGCTCGATCAGCGCCAGCTCGCGCCGGTCGAACTCGCGGAACTGCTCGTAGCCGTCGAGCAGGCCCGACAGCTGCGCGGTGCGCTGCGCGCGGTCACCGGACAGCAGCATCCACAGGTCCTGCACCGCGAAGCCGGTGCGCGCGTCGTCGAGGTCGACGAAATGGGGCCCGCCGCCGGGGCGGTCGGTGGGCGTCCACAGGATGTTGCCGGGGTGCACGTCGCCGTGCAGGCGCAGCTTGCGGGGCTGGAAGTCGGACGAAGGCGGATTCGCCGCGAGCGCCGTGGCGCCGATCATGTCCAGCGCCTCGTTGCAGGCCTTCTCCCAGTCGCGCTGCACGTCGAGCGGGATCTTTTCGTTGGCGAGCAGCCAGTCGCGCGAGGCGATGCCGAAGCTCTGCAGGTCGAGCGCGGGCCGGGCCTCGAAAGGCCTGGCGCCGCCCACGGTGTGGATGCGCGCCAGGAAGCGGCCCACCCATTCGAGCACCTCGAAGTCGTCGAGCTCGGGCGCGCGGCCGCCGCGGTAAGGGCTCACGCTGAAGGCGAAGCCGGCGTGGTGGTGCAGCGTGCTGCCGTCGAAGGCCAGCGGCGGCACGGCCGGCACCTCGGCAGCGGCCAGCTCGAGCGAGAAGCCATGCTCCTCGAGGATCTCGGCCTCGCTCCAGCGGCCGGGGCGATAGAACTTGACCACCACCACGCTGCGGTCTTCCAGGTGAACCTGGTAGACCCGGTTCTCGTAGGAATTCAGGCCGGTTAGCCGGCCGTCGCCGTACAGGCCGAGCGTCGCGAGCGCGTCGAGCACCGCGTCGGGCGTGAGGCTCTCATAGGGATGTGTGTTCGCGGGCGCCGCGGAAGATTGGGTCATGCGGCAATTGTCGTCGCCGCCGGGCGCCCGTCCGTCTCAGGACGTGACGGCCTGCCTGGAAAGGGAAAGGATGTGACCCGTGCGCGGATCGCCCTTGCCGCCCAGCACCTGCGCATAGGCCGCCTGCACGGCCGCTGCGCCATCGTGATGCTCGGCGCGAAGCCAGGGCGCCTTCGCGTCGGTGACGGTCGCCATGAAGTCGTGCCAGGCCGCGACCATGCGGCGCCCGAACTCATCGGGGCCCCATTCGGCGGTTCGCTTCTTGATCTGCGCCGGCGCGAAGAAGAGCGTGGCGCGCGGGCCCGGCAGGTCCTTGCCTGCGCCCTTGGCCGCGAGCTGCTCGACGTGCGTGCCGCCGATGGAGCTGCTGTACTTCAGGTTGGCGAAGCGCTCGTGGATGGCGTTGCGCAGCGCGCCGTTGCCGGCGAAGTCGACGTACACGCAGGGCGCGTCGGCCGCGATGGAATCCAGCGTGTCGTAGGTCACGACGCGGTCGTAGCAGCCGAGGCTCTCGCAGAAGGCCACGTTGGCGGGCGAGGTCAGCCCGATCACCTCGATGCCCTCGCGCTTGTGCAGCTGGAAGGCGGTGCCATAGGCCGTCTTGCTCGATGCGCTCGACAGCAGCATGGTGTTGGCGCCGAAGAAATCGTTGTCGGCCATGAAGTCGTCGATCAGCCACGAGGTGATGAACAGCGGGCGCAGCAGCGCCTGGATGTCCTCGGTGCCCGCCGTGTAGAGCGGGTCGCTCGCGCAGCGGAAATACTGGTTGTAGACGGCCGGCAGCTCCGCGCGGTGCGGCGCCACGTCGGTGAAGCGCTCGGGCGAAAGCCGCCCGGGGCTCAGCACCGCGCCCGAGGCCATCGGCCAGTAGCCGTACAGCCGCTCGCCCACCGGCACGCCCGGGTGCAGCGACTGCACCACGCTCGCGAAGCCCCACACGGGGATGCTGCCCCAGCCTTCCTCGCCGCTCGGGAAGAACTGCCAGTAGCTCATCGCGTCGCCGAAGGCCGCATACGTGATGTTGTTGGAGGTGAGCGCGAAGCTGTCGATGCGCACCCGCACCTGGCCGTCGGCAAGCGCCTGGTCGGTGGCGGTGCGAAGGCGGGTGGCGGCAAGCTGGTCTTTGCGGATGAGGAGGCTGGTGGTGCTCATGAGCGTGGCTCCTGGCTGGCGGTTGCGGGATTCGCCGACGTTAGCCAAGCTTGATGAAAGGCGCCATCGCGCGGCGGCTTCCGGCGTCACCCGTGAGACATCGGCGGGCATGAAAAAAGCGGCCCGGCTTGAGGCCGGGCCGCTCTGTATGTGATCCCTTCAAGAGAACACCGAGGAACCGGCTCTGCCGGGCCTCAGGTGTTGCCCCCGGTAGGGGGTTGGCGAAGCGACACGAAGTGCGCGTAGCCTGGGGGCGAGCTCAAGCAATGGTCAGTTCGACGTCGATGTTGCCGCGCGTGGCGTTCGAGTACGGGCACACCTGGTGGGCGGTGTCGACCAGCTTCTGCTTGGCTTCGGCGTCGAGGCCGGGCAGCGTGATCGCCAGCTTCACGGCGATGCCGTAGGCGGCGCCGCCGTTCGTCGGGCCGAGGGAAACGCTGGAGTCGATGGCGACGTCTTCAGGCACCTTCACGCCGATCTTCGGGCCGACGGCCTTCATCGCGCCGATGAAGCAGGCGGCATAGCCGACTGCGAACAGCTGCTCGGGGTTGGTACCGGGCTTGCCGGAACCGGGCGAGCTCAGCTTGACGTCGATCGCGCCGTCGCTGGACTTGCCTGCGCCGTCACGGCCGCCGACCGTGTGGGCTTCTGCGGTGTAGAGCACTTTGTCGAGCTTGGTGGTCATGGTGATTCCTTTGGTGGTGATGAAGTTGAAGGGAGGGTGGTGAAAAGGCTTCGTTCTCTTTCCTTGCGGAAGTCGACCGGAGCGGGAGAAACATGTTGCGTGGCGTCAGGCCGCCTTCCTGATGCGGTCGCGCAGCGTCTGGATCTGCTGGGTGAGCGAAACCAGCTCGGGCACCGAGCACTCGGCCGCAGCCATCAGGCAGGCGGGCACGTTGGAGGCGCGGCTCTTGAGCCTGCGGCCCGCGGCGGTCAGCGTGATGTGCACGCGCCGCTCGTCGGCCACGTCGCGCACGCGGGCCACGTAGCCGTTGGCCTCCAGGCGCTTGAGCAGCGGCGTGAGCGTGCCCGAGTCGAGCGAGAGACGCTCGCCGAGCTCGGAGACCATGAGGCCGTCCTGCTCCCAGAGGGCGAGCATCACGAGGTATTGGGGGTAGGTGAGCTGCAGCTTCTCCAGCACCGGCTTGTAGAGCCGGGTCATGGCCAGCGAAGCGGAATAGACGGCGAAACAAAGCTGGTTGTCCAGCTTGAGCATTTCGTCGGCGTTGATGGCGGTGGAGGGCATGGGCTGAATTGTAGCGAACAATTAAATTGCGTGCAATGTAATTTGAAAGTATCGATATACAGCCGGTCCGGGGCACATGAAACCCGGTTTTCGTGTCCGCCTGTTGACCCGGCCCCTGGGGCAGCCCTTACAAAAGCGGAAACTCCTGCCGAAAGGCCACCGTCATGCCGTCCAACGCCCGATTCCTCAGTCCCTCCGAAGCCGCCCGGCGGCTCGGCGTGTCCGCCAAGGCCCTGCGGCTCTACGAGCAGCGCGGGCTGGTGGCGCCCGAGCGCACGGCAGCCGGCTGGCGCGCCTACGGCCCCGGGCAGATGGCTCGCGCCGCAGAGATCGTCGCGCTTCGCGCGCTCGGCTTCAGCCTTGCCCAGGTGGCACGGGTGCTGCAGGGAGACCCGCAGGGCCTGGAACAGACATTGGAGGCCCATCAGGCCGCACTGGAGGCGCAGCTGCATGGCCTCGCAGGCACGGTCGCGAAGATCCGCAGCCTGCGAAGCGATCTGCGGCAGGGCCGCACGCCGACCATCGGCGAACTCGCGGACCTGCGCGCACCGGCCTCCGGGGTCCGCGTCGCATTCGAGCTTCCCTGGCCCTGGGGCGGCGAGCTATTCGAGCTGCGCGACATCCGCGCGCTGAACTACATCGTCGGCCCGCTGGGCAGCGGGAAGACGCGGCTGGCGCACAGCCTCGCGAAGGCGCTGCCCGGCGCCGTCTTCCTGGGTCTGCAGAGGCTCGATGCGACCGAGCCGGCCGGGGCAAAGGCGAAGCCGCTTGCTGACCATCGATCGAAGTCAAGCGTCGATGCGGCCATGGCCTGGCTCGTGGAAGACGGCGCAACCCCGTCGGATGCCCTGGGCGTGCTGCTCGCCGCATTGGTCGCCGAGGGGCCTGCCGTCCCGCTGATCGTGGACATGATCGAGCAGGGCCTCGACCAGCCGACGCAGGAAGCCCTCATCGCCTGGCTGCGCCGAAGAGGCCCGGGCGCGCGGCCGGTCTTCATGCTCACCCGCTCCTGCGCGATCCTCGACCTGTCCGCCGTGGGCCCCGACGAAAGCATCATCTTGTGCCCGGCCAACCACAGCCCGCCGATGCAGGTCGCGCCGCATCCCGGTTCTCCCGGCTACGAAGCGGTCGCCACCTGCCTGGCCTCGCCGGAAGTGCGGGCGCGGACAGCAGGCGTTATCGCGTGGCGTCCGCCGGGCCGGCTTCAGGCCGCTGCCGCTACGCCTTGAACCTCTTGCGCGTCAGCCCCAGCGCAATCCAGAACGCCGCCACCGCATACACCGCCAGCACCACTGCGTGCACCCACCAGCCGGTGGGCCACTGGTCCATGAACAGCGGCCGCACCAGCGCCACCGCGTTCGTCAGCGGCAGCCAGGCCGCCACGGCCTGCACCGCGGCAGGCAGCTGTTCCAGCGGGAAGAACACGCCGCTCAGGAACATCATCGGCGTCATGAACAGCGTGAAGTAGTAGGTGAAGAAGTCGTAGCCCTTGGCCAGCGCGTTGAAGATCAGCGCGATCGACGAGAAGGTGATGCCGGTGCCGATCAGAACCATCCATGCCACGACGAGCTTCGGGCTGTGGCTGATGCCGAGGCCCAGCATCACGAAGAGGATGGCCGTCACCGTGAAGATCGACTTGAACGCCGCCCACAGCATCTCGGCCAGCACGATGTCGTCGAGGCCGACCGGCGCGTTCATGATGCCGTCCCAGGTCTTCTGCACGTGCATGCGCGAGAAGGCCGAGTACAGCGCCTCGAAACTCGCCGCGTTCATCGCGCTCATGCAGATCGATCCGCTGGCCAGGAACAGGATGTACGGCACCTTCGTGCCGTCGACCGACACCTGCCCCACCAGCGCGCCCATGCCGTAGCCGAAGGCCACCAGCCAGATCAGCGGCTCGGCGATGTTGCCGATCAGGCTCGGTATCGCGAGCTTGCGCCACACCAGCAGGTTGCGCAGGAACACGGGCCACCAGCGCAGGGAAAGCTCTGGGGGGCGCCATGGTGAAGGCGAAGGGGGCGTTGAAGTCGACGCCGGACTCGATACGTTGTTCATGGCTGCTGCTCCATCTCAGGAATACCGCGGAACCGGCTTTGCCGGGCCGCCGGTATTGCCCCCGGCGAGGGGGGTGGCGGCCACACGACGTGGGCAAGCCTGGGGGGTGAGTCTCATCTTTAGCCGTCCTCGCGGATCTGGCGACCCGTGAGCTTGAGGAAAAGATCTTCGAGGTTCGCGGGGCGGTGGAAGGTGCGCAGTCCACCGTGCCTTGTCAGCGCTTCGAGCAGCCTGCGCGAGTCCTGCGTGTAGAAGAACACCGTCTCGCCGCTGACCTCCACGCGCGCCGCCATAGCCTTCAGCTCGGCCGACTCGGCCAGCGACAGCGCACCGCTGCCGTACACCTCGACCACGTCGGGCTCCAGATGCTCGGCGATGAGGTCGCGCGGGCGGCCCTCGGCGATCTTGCGGCCGTGGTCCAGCACCAGCAGGCGCGAGCACAGGCGCTCGGCCTCGTCCATGAAGTGCGTGGTCAGCAGGATCGACTTGCCCTGCTGCAGCAGCACCTGCAGCCGCTCCCACATCAGGTGCCGCGCCTGCGGGTCGAGCCCGGTGGTGGGCTCGTCGAGCAGCAGCAGCTTCGGGTCGTTGACCAATGCGCGCGCCAGAGAGAGCCGACGCCGCATGCCGCCCGAGAGCTCGCCCGGCTTCGCATCGGCCTTGTGCGAGAGCGCCGCGAACTCCAGCAGCTGCGGCACGCGTGCGCGCACCTGCGCCTTGCTGAAGCCGAAGTAGCGGCCGTACACCACGAGGTTCTCGGCGCAGCTGAAGTCGGGGTCGAGCGTGTCGAACTGCGACACCACGCCGAGCTGCGCCTTGATGGCCAGCGCATCGCGCGGCATCTGCAGCCCGAGCGCGGATATCTCGCCGCCGTCGGGCGCCGTGAGGCCCAGGCACATTCGGATGGTGGTGGTCTTGCCGGCGCCGTTCGGGCCGATCACGCCCAGGCATTCGCCGGGCGCGATCTCGAAGGACAGGTCGTCCACGACCGTGGTGTCGCCATAGCGCTTGAGCAGATGGCTGGCGTGGAAGAGGGGAGGCGGGCTGGAGGAGGTCGTGGGCGGCACGCGGCCATTCTGACGCACGCCGGCGGCGTGCGTGCCGGGTCCTCGATAACCCGGGTCGGGGCGCGTTCCCGGCGGCCCCACAATCGCAGTCCATCAACGTTCGAATATCTGGCATTGCAACGGGGGGAGGCCCAAGGATGCTGCGTTTCTGGTTGGCGCTGGCGGCGCTGTCGCTGCTCGGCGCCTGCGCACCTTTTCACCGGCCGCTGGCGGCCGCGGACCGCAACAAGGTCGGCGAAGTCGACCTGCGCGTCGTCGTCGCGCAGGAGAGCTTCATGTTCTCGGCGCAGGCGCCCGGCGTGAGCGCGGCCACGGGCGGCGGGCTCATCGGCGCGCTCATCGATTCCTCGGTGCAGCAGTCGCGCCAGAAGGACATGAGCGCCGAGGTGCACGCCATCGTCGGCCCGCTGCTCGACTACGACTACCGCGCCGAGGCCGCCCGGGCGCTCGAGGCGCAGCTCGGCGAGCCGTCGACCTTTCCGCTGAAGATCCGCTCGGCGCAGCTGCTGCCGGCCATGCCGGCCAAGGCCGAGCACGAGGCCCGCATCGCCGCCACGAAGAACGGGCCGTCCTACATGGTGCTGTTGCTGCAGTACGCGCTGGAGCCCGGCCTGGGCGCCTTCACCACGCGCACCTCGGCGCTGCTCTGGCAGGACGGCAGGAGCGAGCCCACCTACCGCGCCGCCGCCATTTTCCAGACGCCCGTAGGCGGCGTCGCGCGCGCCACCGTTCTGCGCCGCCTCACCGCGGATGACGGGCAGGTGTTGCGCGGCATGATGCGCGAGTCGATGACGCAGACATTGCATGCGGTGGCGCTCGACCTCGCCGGCGCGCGCTCGGGGCCGGTGAAGACCGCGCGCTTCAACGTCAACGGCTCATGGGTGACGCTGGCCGGCCAGAGCTTCGACGAGCGTCCGGGCCGCGTGCTGTTCCGCGACCAGGACGGCGCGCTCTATTCGGTGAGGAGCGCTGCGCCATGACGCCGCTGCTGCAAGCCTGGAGGCCGGTCGTCTTCCGCGCCCTGTGCATGCTCGGCGCCATGCCGGGCATCTCGCACGCGCTGACCGAGACCGAGCCGCTTCCCATGGTCTACGAGGCGGCACCCGAGCCGGCCGAGCGGCCCAACAGCGCGCCCGCCCCGGCGCTGCGCGTGACGAGCGGCTGCACGCTGTACCTGCCGAGGATCGACGACACCCGCCTGAACAAGGCCAACGTCGGCAACCTGACGCTCATGCTGCCGACGCTGCACGCCACGCCTGTGAAGGTGCAGTCCATCCGGGCCGGCGGCGATCCGGTCGAGTGGACGCGCAGTGCGCTGCAGTCCGCGAGCCGCTACGGCCTGCAGGTCGTGAGCGCAGTGCCGCCCTCCACCGGCGCCACGCGGCAGGCCACGGCCGAAGTCGCGCTGCGCCTGGCGCATTCGTGGTCGTCGGGCCTCAACCTCGTCTCGCACGTCGTGCTGCAGGCCAGCTTCCGCATGCCCGGCACCGAGGCCGTGGTGCGCCAGTACCACGGCATGGGCACGCGCGCCAACTGGGCCAACGGCAACGGCGAATTCATGTCGGTGCTCAACCTCGGCATGGAAGAGGCTGTGCGAGGCCTCGTCGTCGACGTGGCCGCGCTGTGCGACGGCAAACCCCTGCCCGCGAGGGCCCCCGCGCCATGAACACGATCGCCCGGCAACCCAACAAGAGCAGGCTCGAACTGCACCTGACCTGCGGCGCGATGCACGCCGCGCAGATCCCGTCCTTCGTCGAGGTCTGCGAGCAGGTCGGGCTCAAGCCGCTGCTCATCGACCTCGCCAACGGCGAGCAGAAGCAGCAGCCCATGGCCACCACCTGGCTGCGCGGCGACCTGGCAGAGGCCAAGGCCGAGGCAATGGCGCTCGCGCAATGGCTGGCCCGCGCGGGCATGGCGGTGCTGCGCGTGAAGGTCGAGGCGCCGATCGAGAGTCATGAGAGCCTTGAGTGGCCGAGCCAGTATTTCAGATGGCACGGCAAGCTGCGGTTGCGCGATGTCTCGGCGTTGCAGCAGCTGTGTGAAGAGCACGGTGCACGGCTTTCGCGCGACGACATCGGCGATGAACCCGATGTTCACGTAGTGACGCTGCGCAGCCACGAGCCGCTGGCCGGCTTCAAGGCGCGTGTCGCTGCCTTGGCCGCGCACCTGGATCGCGAAGGCTGGCCGCTGATGAAGCAGCATTCGCAGGTCTGCCTGCACGACAGCTCGCTGCACGCGGCCGCATGACATCGCGGCCGCCGCCGCTCAAAGCCTGAGCCCCTCGAACTCCATCTTCATCCAATCGATGAACGCCCGCGTGCGCGCCGGCAGCAGCCTCGCATTCGGATAGATCACGCTCACCGGGCGCGGCGGCGGCTCGAAGTCTTCGAGCACCAGTTTCAGCCGGCCCTGTGCCACGTGGGGTATCACCTGGTACGAGAAGAAGGTGCCGAAGCCCATGCCCGCCGCGCACGACTCGATGGCCGGCGCGAGGTGGTTGAACTCCAGCCGGGTGTCGGGCGTTACGCCGATCGCCTTGCCGCCCTCGTAGAACTGCCACTGCGTCGGCGCGTCGACGCGGCCGCGCACGCACGGTGCGCCGTTCAGTTCGCGCGGGTGCATCGGCGTGCCGTGTCGCGCCAGGTAGTCGGGGCTCGCGACCAGCACGCGGCGGATGGTGCCCATGGTCTGTGCGACGAGCGACGAATCTTCCAGCGGGCTGATGCGGATGCCGACGTCGATGCCTTCCTCCAGCAGGTTCACCGTGCGGTCGTACAGCCGCACGCTGCAGCGCACCTTCTCGTAACGCTGCATGAAGCGAACGATGGCGGGCGCCACGTACATGTGGCCGAAGAGCACCGGCGCGGTGATGGTGAGCTGGCCGGCGGGCTCGCGGGCCTCGGCTTTCAGCGCGAGGTCGGCGGCGTCGGCCGCGAGCAGCAGCTCGCGCGCGCTCGGCAGATAGCTGCGCCCTTCCTCGGTGAGCGAGAGGCGACGCGTGGTGCGGTGGAAGAGGCGCACGCCCAGGTGGGCCTCCAGCGCGGCGAGCGAGCGCACCACGGCGGGCAGCGAGGTGCCCAGCGCCTCGGCGGCGCGAGTGAGGCTGCCCTGGTCGGCGATCTGGACGAAGTTCTGCAGGGCTTTGAAGCGATCCATGGGTCGATTAAACCGGAAAACGCAGCAGTCAAATACAGGAATGGCTATTCATTCATTCCACGCAAGAGAGAAGAATCCAGCCCATGCCTCATCTCTTCACGGAAAAGGAATCGCCCATGGCCGCCACCCGCCCCGCCCAGCCGATCAAGCTCTACGGCTCCTCCATCTCGGGCCACGTGCATCGCGTGCGCCTGTTCCTCACGATGCTCGGGCTGCCCTTCGAGAGCATCGAGCTCGACATGCGCAAGCGCGAGAACCGCACGCCCGAGTTCCTTGCGCGCAATCCCTTCGGCCAGGTGCCGGTGATCGAGGACGGCGATCTGACGCTGGCCGATTCCAACGCCATCCTGGTCTATCTCAACGAGCGCTATTCGTCCGATCCGACGCGCTGGATGCCGCGCGACGCGGTCGGCGCGGCGCGCGTGCAGCGCTGGTTCTCGGTGGCGGCCGGTCCGCTAGCCTATGGCCCGGCGGCCGCGCGGGTCATGGTGCTGTTCGGCCATGCGACCGATCCGACGGAGACCGTCAAGCGCTCGCACGCGCTGCTCTCGGTGATGGAAACGCACCTGCAGCAGCAGCCCTTCCTTGCAGGCCCCGATGCCACGCTGGCCGACATCGCGAACTACGCCTACGTGGCGCATGCCCCCGAAGGCAGCGTGTCGCTCGACGGCTATCCGAGCGTGCGCGAGTGGCTGGCGCGCGTGGAAGCGCTGCCCGGCTTCGTGCCGATGGTGCGCACTCCCGTCGGACTCGCTGCGGAGGCCAAGTCATGATCGCCGCGCCCTTCCATGCCGGCGAGCGCACGCTGCAGGCGCTGGCGGGCTCGCGCGAGCAGATGGAGGTCGCCGGGCCCCGCGTGATCCGCGACTACATGCCCGACCAGCACCGCGAGTTCTTCTCGCTGCTGCCCTTCATCGTGGCCGGCAGTCTCGACGAAGAGCTGCAGCCCTGGGCCAGCGTGCTCGCGGGGCCCACAGGCTTCGTGCACTCGCCCGATGCCACGCACCTGCGCATCGACGCGCTGCCGGCTGCCGGCGACCCGCTCATTGGCCAGCTGAAGCAGGGCGCCACGCTGGGCCTTCTCGGCATCCAGCCGCACACGCGGCGGCGCAACCGCATGAACGGAACCGTGGAGGCGCTCGATGCGGCGGGCTTCAGCGTCGCGGTGCAGCAGAGCTTCGGCAACTGCCCGCGCTACATCCAGGCGCGCGAGCCGGAGTTCGTCGCGCCGCGCGCTGCCGATGCGGCTCCCGCGCAATGGCTCGACGGGCTGGACCTTGCCGCGCACCGCCTCATCGGCAGCGCCGACACGCTGTTCATCGCCACCGCCTACCCCGACGAAGCCGCGGCGGGCGACGGGGCCGACGCGAGCTCGCACGGCGTCGACGTGTCGCATCGCGGCGGCCGCCCGGGCTTCGTGCGCATCGACGGCGACGACACGCTCATCCTGCCGGACTTCAACGGCAACCGCTTCTTCAACACGCTGGGCAACCTCGCGGTGCATCCGCGCGCGGGCCTGCTCTTCGTCGACTTCGACAGCGGCGACCTGCTGCACGTGGCGGCCACCGCCGAGATCGTGTGGAACGGACCCGAGGTGGATGCCTTCGAAGGCGCCGAGCGGCTGGTGCGCTTCCACGTCACGCACGCGCTGCGCCGTCCGGGTGCGCTGCCGCTGCGCTGGGGCGACGCGCAGCTGTCGCCGCACCTCGCGGGCACGGGTCAGTGGAACACGGGGATGCGGCCGTTGACCGACGCGCGGTAGCTCCAGCCGCGCAGGCGCTGCGCGTCGAGGTCGGCTGCATGCTGCTGCAGCAGCGTGTGGAGGCTGGCCGCCGCCAGCGTGCAGGCCAGTGCCTGTCCCGGGCAGGCGTGCATGCCGTGGCCGAAGCCGAGCATGCGGCGGCGCTCCCGCATCGGCATGAACCGGTCGGGCTCGGTGTTGAACGCCGGATCGCGGTTGGCCGATGCCAGCAGCACCAGCACCGTGTCGCCTGCAGCCACGTCGGTGCCGGCGATGGTGGCGGCCTCGGCGGCGAAGCGCCGCGTGTTCTGCACCGAGGGATCGTGGCGCGCGGTTTCCTCGACGATGGCTTGCAGGCCATGGCGCGTGCGGGCCAAGGACAACAGCGATGGCTCGCGCATCAGAGAGATCAAGCTGTTGCCGACCAGGCCAGCGGTGGCGTCGCAGGTCTGCGAGAGCAGGCCCGCGAGGTTCGCGAGCAGCGAGCGCGAGGGGAGCGCATCGCCGGAGCCCTCGGCCAGCACCGCTGCGAGCAGCGTGCCGCGACGCGGCGCATTGCCGGCCGCCAGCGTTTCGAAGCGCGTCATCAGCTGCGCAGCCGCCGTGCTCGCGCGCTGCAGCTGCTCGGGCGTGGAAAGCGGCGAGAGGCAGGCCACGAAGTCGCGCATCCACCGGTCCACCTGCGGCAGCGCATCGTCCGCGAAGCCGAGCAGGTGGGCGACGGACTGCACAGGCATCGAGAACAACGCCTCGGAAGGCGGCTGCGGCTGCGCCAGCACGCGTTGCGCCGCCTGCAGCGTTGACGCGTAGACCGCATCCAGGTCCAGCCCTGCGAGCGCGCGCTGCAGCGCAGGCCTGTGCGCCTGGTGCGCGGCGCCGTCGTTCATGCGGACGAGGTGGCCGAACACCTCGCCGGCGGGGCTGCCCATGATGGCGCGCGGCACGGGCTCCGCGGCCGGCCGCACGCGCAGGGCGCCGTGGGCCTGCAGCACCTGCTCGATCACGTCGGCACGGCTCGCGACCCACAGGCGCAGCTGCGCGTTCCATGCGAGCGCCGGTCCGTCGCGAAGGGCTGCGTAGTAAGGATAGGGATCTGCATGCGTGGCAGCCGCGACCGGATCTGCGGGCATGGCGGAAAGCGTGGGGCTTGGGTTCATCGCGCCAGTGTGCTGTCGAAGCTGCCGCCACACTTCGCCCGTGAGCGAAGTGTGGCGTGTGCCGCCGTCTTAGGATGGGCGCATGGACGACACCCTTTCATCCTCCGCCGACTTCCAGCTCGCCCGACTGGCCGGGGCCATCGCCGAGCCGGCGCGCGCCCGCATGCTGAGCTGCCTGATGGACGGCCACGCACGCACCGCCACCGAGCTCGCCACCGTCGCCGAGGTGGCCGCCTCCACCGCCAGCGCGCACCTCGCCCGGTTGAAGGAAGAACGACTGGTCGACGTGCTGGTGCAGGGCAAGCACCGCTACTTCCGCCTCGCCAGCGACGACGTCGCCTCGGCGCTCGAAAGCCTGATGGTGGTGGCCGGCACTCCACGCACACCCGAGTTCAGGCCCAGCACGCCCAGCCGCCTGCGCAGCGCGCGCACCTGCTACGACCACATGGCGGGCACAGCCGGCGTCGCGCTGCACGACCGGCTGCACGCCCATGGCTGGCTCAGCGGCCTGCAGAGCGGCTCGTACGAACTCACGCCCGAAGGCGCGATCGCGCTGGAGAGCCTGGGCGTGAAGATCGACGAGGTGCGCCGCTCCCGCCGCCGCTTCGCCTGCGCCTGCCTCGACTGGAGCGAGCGCCGCCCGCACCTGGGCGGCGCGCTGGGCGCGGCATGGCTGCAGCTGTCGCTGAAGCGCGGGTGGGTGCGGCAGGAACTGGATGGGCGCGCGCTCACGCTGACGCCGAAGGCGCAGCGCGAGATGCCGGAACTCTTCGCCTGAACGCGCAGGGGCTACCGGCTGCAAGGCGCCGCGATATCCCCCGGGAAGGGGCAAGGCGTGCGCGACACGAAGTGCGCGAAGCCTGGCGGTCAGCCCGCCTCAGGCCTTGAGCTTGAGCAGATAGATCAGTGGCCCGGCCATCGCCGTGTCGGTCTCGAGGAAGTTCTCGAATTCCTTGCCTTCCAGCCAGAACGGGTCCCAGTTGTTCTGCTTGACGGTTTTCTGCCACAGATCGGTGGCGGTGGCGCGCTTCACCACGGTCAGCAGGGCGGTCTTGCGGTACGGCGGCACCTTGCGGCCGGTGAGCACGCCGCGCCAGTTGGCGAGGTCGGCGTCCACGCCCTGCTCGCGCACCGAGGCGATGCCCTGGAACGGCCGCTTCGACGACACGCCGATGGCGCGCAGCTTGCCGTTGGCGATGCTCTCGGCGAACTCGCTGTAGCCCGAGATGCCTGCTGCGGCCTTGCCGCTTTCCAGCGCCTCGACCACCTCCGCGCCGCCGGGGTGCGCCTGGTAGACCAGCGACTGCGAGGCCTCGGCCACGCGCGCCAGCATGCCGGCATACATGTGGTCCACGCCGCCGGCCGAACCGCCTGCGATGACGGTGTTGGCCGCGTCCGCGTGCAGCTGCGTGATCAGGTCCTTCGGCGTCTTGATGGGGGAGTCGGCCTTGACCGCGATCACCTCGTAGTCGCTGGTGAGGCGGGCGACGGGCGCCATGCTGGCCATGGTGACGGCCGGCTTCTGCAGGGCCACCGCGCCGACCATGACCATGCCGCTCATCAGCAGGGTGTCGGGGTCGGCGTCGTATTTCTCGACGTATTTGGTCAGGCCGATGGTCCCGCCCTTGCCGCCGACGTTCTCGTACACCACGCTGCCGACCGCGCCCGACGCCAGCATGGCGGCGCCCAGCGCACGGCCCGTCTGGTCCCAGCCGCCGCCTTCGTTGGCGGGGATCACGATGCGCAGCCGGTTGCTCAGCGGCGCGTCGGCGGCGTGCGCGGAGCGCGGCCACAGCGCGGCGTGTCCTGCGCCGGCTGCTGCGGCCGAGGCCGCGATCCATGCAGAGAAACTGCGACGGGAAATGGGGGGAACGGAGCGCGACTGGGTCATCTTCTTTCCGGTTGTCGTGGGATAGACCGGATGATGTCCGCGAAACGCGCCGATCAGGCGTGCCCGCGGGCAGGACAAACCCTGAGGCCCGGCCCTGGTCGCGGCCCTGCTGGAGCCGTTCTTCTTACTGGAACGCCACTTCGGCGAAGCTGCGCAGCTTGCGGCTGTGCAGCCGGGTCGAGCCCTCGGCGCGCAGGATGTCGATGGCCCGCATGCCGATGCGCAGGTGCTGCTCCACGCGTTCACGGTAGAAGTGGTTGGCCATGCCGGGCAGCTTGATCTCGCCGTGCAGCGGCTTGTCGCTCACGCACAGCAGGGTGCCGTAGGGCACGCGGAAGCGGAAGCCGTTGGCCGCGATGGTCGCGCTTTCCATGTCCAGCGCCACCGCGCGGCTCTGGCTGAAGCGGCGCTGCGGCTGGTTGCCGGGCAGCAGCTCCCAGTTGCGGTTGTCGGTGCTGGCCACGGTGCCGGTGCGCATGATCTTCTTCAGGTCGGGCCCCTCGTAGCGGGTGACGTCGGCCACGGCTTTTTCCAGCGCGAGCTGGATCTCCGACAGCGCCGGAATAGGCACCCACAGCGGCAGTTCCTCGTCGAGCACGTGGTCCTCGCGCACGTAGGCGTGGGCCAGCACGTAGTCGCCGAGCTGCTGCGTGTTGCGCAGGCCGGCGCAGTGGCCCAGCATCATCCAGGCGTGCGGACGCAGCACCGCGATGTGGTCTGTGATGGTCTTGGCGTTGGCCGGGCCGACGCCGATGTTGACCATGGTGGTGCCGCTGCAGTCCTCGCGCACCAGGTGGTAGGCCGGCATCTGCGGCAGCCGCGGGGGCGCGGTGCCCTGGCTGCCGTCGAGCAGGTGGCCGTAGGTGGCGCTCGAACCGGCGGGCAGGCCGCGCCGGCGCGTGACCACGTTGCCCGGCTCGATGAAGGCGACGTACTCGCTGTTCTCGTCGGCCATGGCCTCGTGGCCCAGCCGCACGAACTCGTCGATGTAGAACTGGTAGTTGGTGAACAGCACGAAGTTCTGGAACCACTCCGGCGCCGTGCCCGAGTAGTGGCGCAGGCGGTGCAGCGAGTAGTCGACCCGCGCGGCGGTGAACAGCGACAGCGGCTGCGCCTCGCCGTCGCGCGCCTCGAAGGTGCCGTTGGCGATGCCGTCGTCCATCACGCCCAGGTCGGGCAGGTCGAACACGTCGCGCATGAGGGCCCGGCGCTCGGCGCTCATGGTGCCTTCGATGTGGTCGTTCTCGGCGAAGGAGAAGTGGATCGGGATCGGCTGCGTGCTGGTGCCCACCTCCAGCTCGACCTGGTGGTTCTCCAGCAGCAGGCGGAACTGGTCGAGGTAGTAGCGCGCGAACAGGTCGGGGCGCGTCAGCGTGGTCTCGTAGCGGCCGGGGCCGGCCACGAAGCCGTAGCTCAGGCCGGCGTTGGCCGGCGGCGTGTGGCGCGAGACGGTGTGGGTGTGCACCCGCACGAAGGGGTAGCAGGCCCGCACCCGCCCCGGAAGCTCCTCGCCGGCGACGAAGCGCAGCATCGATTCGCGCAGGTGCGTCAGGCCGCTCTGGTAGATGAGCTTGACCTGCTCGAGTGCGGCGGCGGCGTCGGTGAAGCGGGCGGGGGCGACGAATGTGGGCATGTAGGGCATGCCGGCATTGTGCAATGGCTGCTGGGTTGCTTCGGGCCGCTGTTCGGGGCGCGATCACGCCGACGGGGTACCTTGCTCCGCGAATGTCCCCCGGGGCTTCGCCCCTCCTCCGTTGTCTCGCTGCGCAAGGCACCCCATCGGCGTGATCGTCCAGAGCATTGGCTGATCGGCCGGCACAAGAGCAGCGCTCGTCGTGCCCTGTGCACACCCCCGAACGACAGAGCAGAAACTCAGCCCAACAGGCAGGCCACCACCTTGGAGAGCATCTCGTTCACATCCGAGACCTGCACCGCCCCCGGCAGCGCCACGTCGCCGTGCATCACGAACACCGGCTTGCCCCACTTGAGACCCAGCGCCATCTCCGACAGCGTGCCCATGTTGCCGCCGATGGCCACCAGGCACACGCCGCTGCGAGCGACGATGCCGTTGCGCATCTCGCCCATGCCGGTGGGGATGGCCACGCTGAGCCATTCGTTGGCGTTGCGGTCGTCGTCCTCGGGCAGGATGCCCACCGCGATGCCGCCGGCTTCCACCGCGCCGCGCGAGGCGGCCGCCATCACGCCGCCGCGCCCGCCGCAGACCACGGCCATGCCGGCGCCGGCCAGCGCATGCGCCACGGCATGGGCGGCCTCGCATTCGGCCGGACCGCCGTCGCCGGGGCCGATGATGGCCACCGGCTGGCGGTGGCGCTGCGGCCCCCGCTGCTTCTGCGCGAGGCGCGCCAGCGCCTCAGTGACCTGCGCCGGCAGCGCCACCGCGCTCGCGCCTTCGCGTAAAGACATCGCCCACTCCCATCACGATCACACACACAACCATCAGCACCAGCGACAGGGCCGCCGCCACCGCGAAATCGGAACCGCCGTCGCCCACCTGCGCCAGCAGCATCAGCGGCAGGATGTTGAGCTGCGTACCCACCAGCGCCAGCGCCGTGCCGTAGGTGCCCATCGCGATCGCGGCCACCATGCAGGCGTTCGACAGGACCGAGGGCAGCACCTCGGGCACCACCGTGTCCCAGAAAGCACGCGAGCGCGAGGCGCCCAGCGTGCGCGCCGCCTGCGCCGGGCGCAGGTCGAGGTTCGCGAACACCGGGTACAGCGACAGCGCCACGCGCGGAATCAGGTAGTAGGCATACGCAAAACCCAGGCCCGACACGCTGTAGATCCAGCTGCCGAGGGCCGCCGGGTCGGCGCCCAGGCCCGCGAGCAGCTGCGTCACGAAGCCCGCGCGGCCGAAGGCCAGGATGAAGCCATAGGCGATCACCAGCCCCGAGAACGCCAGCGGCAGGCCCAGCAGGGTCATCATCCAGCGGCGGCGCGCCTCGGGCTGGCGCGCGAGCTCGATCGCGATGCAGGTGCCCACCAGCGCCGACATGGCACCCGCCGCGAGCCCGAGCGCCAGGGTATTGCGCAGCGCGCCGAAGAAGAGCGCGTTGCCGAACAGCCGCCCGAAGGCGCTGCCGCCCTCGCCGAAGGCCTCGGGCAGCAGCGCGGCAAGGGGCACCGCGAAGAACAGCGCCATGAAGGCCCATGCGGGCCAGGCGCCAAAGCGTCGCATATCAGTTCTCCGTCACGACCTGCCGCGGCCCACGGCGCATGCAACGGCAGGGCCAGGGCGGGGAACACCGCGGAACCGGCTTTGCCGGGCCGCAGGTGTTGCCCCCGGCGAGGGGGTTGGCGAAGCCACACGAAGTGCGCGAAGACTGGGGGAGTGCGTCATTTCAGTGCTGCCTGCGCCCAGAGCTTGTCGACCTCGGCCTTGCGCTCCGAGGCCTTCACCACGTCGAGCGGCTTGATCTGCGGCGCGGCCGGCATCTTGGCGGCCACGTCGGCGGCCAGCGGCGTACCCGGCACGGCGGGGCGCACGAAGCCCTGCGCGAAGAGCGACTGGCCGGCCTCGCTCATGATGAAGTTGAGCCACAGCTTGCCGGCGTTCGGGTTCGGGCCGTTCTTCACAAGGCTGATGGCGTAGGGCGCGGCCACGCTGGCTTCCTTCGGGATCACCACTTCCACCGCGTCGCCCATGCCGTCGACGTGCTTGGCCTTCAGGCCGTCGTTCTCGTAGCTGATCCACACCGGGATCTCGCCCTTGAGGAACTTGGCATAGGGCGTGGTGCCTTCCACGCGCAGCACGTTGCCGGCCGCATGCAGCTTGCCGAGGTAGTCGGTGCCGGGCTGCACGTTGTCGACGCTGCCGCCGTTGGCGTACGCCGCCGCGAAGGTCAGCACCTGGCCGATGCCGGTGGAGCGCGGGTCGAGGTACACCACCGAGTTCTTGAACTCGGGCTTGAGCAGGTCGGCCCAGCCGGTGGGCACGTTCTTCACCAGCTTCTTGTTGACCAGGAAGGCGATGTTGAGCGTATGGATGGTGAACCAGCGGCCCTCGGCCTCGCGGAACACGGCCGGCAGCTTGTCGAAGTTGACCGGCTTGAAGGGCGCGACCACGTCCTTCTTCGCGGCGTCGACGGCGGAGGCGGCGAAGTAGTAGGCGGTGTCGGCCTGCGGGCGGCGCTTCGTCTTCTCGAGCGAGACCACGGTGGCGGCGGAGCCGATGTCGTTGTAGGTCAGCTCGATCTCGGGGTAGCGCTTCTTGAAGTCGCGGAACAGCGACTTCCAGTTGGCCCATTCGGGGCCGGTGTCGAAGGAGACGCACAGGCCTTCCTTCTGCGCCTCGGCGTACAGCGCCTTCTCGCCCGCGTAGAGCTCGGGGCCGTCGAAGGCGAATGCGGTGCGGGCCGCGAGAGAGACCAGCGGCAGTGCGCCGGCGGCCTGGATCAGATGTCTGCGTTGCATGGTGGCTCCTTGGAGGATGGGTTCAGGGTTTTCTTGTTCAGTGGTCGAGCAGGCGCAGGTGCTCTGGCGCGATGGCGATCGCCTCGACGGCCGGCCTCGAAGATTCGGCGAGGAAGGGCTTGGCGGCGCCCTGCACCTCGAAGTCGTAGCGCGTGAGCGCGCCCAGGTAGCGCTGCGCGCCGGTGCGGCCCGCGAGCCGGTTCACGGCGTCTGCGGCCGGGTCGGGCCGGATGTGCTCGGGCCGCACCAGCACGTTCACCTCGGTGCCGAAGGCGCGCCGGCCGGTGTCGGCGAAGAGCTCGGCAAAACCCATGTCCAGCCGGCCGGGTGCGGCCACCTTCGCGGGCAGGATCGTCGAGAGACCGACGAACTCGGCCACCGCGCGGCTCGCGGGGTTCTCGTAGATGTCGCGCGGCGTGGCGATCTGCAGCAGCCTGCCGTCCTTGAGCATCGCCACGCGGTCGGCCATGGCCAGCGCTTCCTCCTGGTCGTGCGTGACCAGCAGCGTGGTGGCATTGAAGCGCTGCTGGATGGCGCGGATCTGGTCGCGCAGGTGGCCGCGCACGCTGGCGTCGAGCGCCGAGAGCGGCTCGTCGAGCAGCAGGGCGCGCGGGTCGATGGCCAGCGCGCGGGCCAGCGCCACGCGCTGCTGCTGCCCGCCCGAGAGCTGCGCCACGGCGCGCCGCGAGAACTCGCCCAGCCCGACGATGTCGAGCAGCTCCTGCGCGCGGCGATGCCGCTCGGCCGCAGCCACCTTGCGCAGCTTCAGGCCGTAGGCCACGTTGTCGAGCACGCTCAGGTGCGGAAAGAGCGCGTAGCTCTGGAACACCATGCCGATGTGGCGCTGGTGCACCGGCGTGCGCGACATGTCCTCGCCGTCGAGCGCGATGCGGCCGGTGTGGCCCGTCTCCAGGCCCGACACCAGCTTCAGCAGCGTCGACTTGCCCGAGCCGCTGGGGCCGATCACCGCGACCAGCTCGCCGGTGCGGACGTCCAGCGATACGTCGTGCAGCCCGTGCGTGCTGCCGGGGTAGTTGTAGCTGACCTTGTCGAGGAGGAGGCTCATGGCGTATCGGTTCTGCCGCTTATGCGCGTTGCTTCACGAGGGAGGAGGAAAGAAGCGCCGACGCACTCGCCAGCACCAGCAGGATCACCGTGGCCGCGCAGGCGAAGCCCGTCGCGCCGTAGAAGGCCTGCAGCAGCACCACCGGGTAGGTGCGGTTCTGGAAACTCGTGAGCAGGTTCGACACGCCGAACTCACCCACCGAGATGGCCGCCACCATCACCAGCCCGCTGATCAGGCTCTGGCGCAGGCTGGGCAGCACGATGCCGGTGAACTGCTGCCAGCCCGAGGCGCCGAGCGTGGCGGCCGCCTGCTCCAGCCGGCCGAGGTCGAGGTGGCGCAGGTCGGTCAGCAGCGTGTTGGTGAGATAGGGCAGCGTGAGGATCGCGTGCGCCGCGATCAGCAGCGGCATCGAGCCCAGCCAGGGCGCGAGGTCGGTGTTGAAGACGATCATGTAGCCGAAGGCCAGCGTGATCGTCGGCACCGCCACCGGCGTGGCGCTCACGATGCGCGCCGCCAGGCTGCCGCCGCGCCGCGCGCCGTGGTACAGCGCATAGGCCAGCGGCAGCGCCAGCACGGTGTTGATGGCGCAGGCCGACAGCGCCACCACCAGGCTGCTCACGAAGGCCTTGCGGAAGGAGGTGTCGAGCCAGAGGTCGACGTACCACTGCCCGGTGATGCCCGTGGGCAGCAGCGTGTTGGTCCAGTTGCCGCCCACGCTGCCGACCAGCAGCAGCGCGATGGGCAGCAGCAGGTACAGGCCGTAGACGAGCGAGATGACGCGAACCAAGTTTGTCTCCAATGTCATGGACACCCGGCATACTTTCCGGATGCGCTACTGTTCGCGCCGGTCATGCCGCCGCGCCGTCCCGAATTCTAGGAACCGCATGCGTACTTATGGGTGAAAGTTGGATGACGACACTTGAGCAATTGGAAACCCTTTTTCACGCAGCTTTCATGAAGCGAGGCCATGCATGAAGCGCGACTGCCCCACCATCCAGGAGCTGCTGGCCTTCGACGCCGTGGCGCGCCACCAGAGCATCACGCTCGCGGCCGGAGCCCTGTGCATCACCGTGAGCGCGGTCAGCAAGCAGATCGCGGGGCTCGAGGCCTTCCTGGGCCGCGAGCTGCTGCAGAAGAACGGCCGCGGCGTGCAGCTCACGCCGCAGGGGCGCGTGTACTGGCAGAAGATCTCCGGCGGCCTGCGCGCCATCGAGACCGCCACCTTCGAGGCCCGCTCGGGCGATGCCGGCGCCGGCCTGCTCACGCTGGCGAGCGTGCCCACCTTCCTTACCAAGTGGCTCATTCCGCGCCTGCCCGCCTTCAGCCAGAAGAGCCGCCACGTGATGCTGAGCTTCAGCCGCCACCTGGAGCCCAGCGACGGCATCCCGGCCGGCGTGGATGCCGCCATCCGCTATGGCCCCGACGGCTGGCCCGGCGTGGTGTCCGAATACATCGCGGGGCGCGAGTTCGTGCTGATCGTGGCGCGATCGCTGGTCGAGGGGCGCCATCGAATCGCGCAGCCCGCCGACATCGTCGGCCACACGCTGCTGCACCACGAGGGCGCGCCCACCGCCTGGCGCCTGTGGGCCGTGCAGCACGGCGTGCCCGAGGTGCAGACCGTCGCCGGGCCGCGTTTCGCCCAGTATTCGGCGCTGATCCAGGCGGCGCTCAACGGACTGGGCATCGGCCTCGTACCGAAGCTGCTGGTGCAGGAAGAGTTGGCCGAAGGCGTGCTGCTCAGCCCCAGCGGCACGCCCGTGAGCGTGAACCAGGGGCACTACCTGTGCTACCGGCCCGACCGCCTCGACCTGCCGGCCTTCGCGGCGTTCCGCGAATGGCTGCTCGACGAGGGGCTGAAGTCGCGCGGCGTGGAAACCGAAGCATGAAGCGAGGCACGAAGGCGCCATCTTCGCTAGGCTTGCCCTCCATGCGGACAAGCAAGGAAACGAACCGATGAAAGTCGCAGTGATGGGTGCCGGCGCGGTCGGCTGTTACTACGGAGCGATGCTCGCGCGCGCCGGACACGAGGTGGTGCTGATCGGCCGCCCCTCTCACGTAGAGGCCGTCGACGCCAGGGGCCTGCGCCTGGAGACCAAGGCCTTCGACGAGCACGTGCGCGTTGCCGCAAGCACCGACGCTTCGGCCGTGCAGGGCGCCGACCTCGTGCTCTTCTGCGTGAAATCCACCGACACCGAATCGGCCGCCGGACAGATCAGGCCGCACCTTGCACCCGGCGCGCTGGTGCTCACGCTGCAGAACGGCGTGGACAACGACCAGCGCGTGCGCTCGGTGCTGCCGCCGTCGAACGAAGTCGCTGCGGCCGTCGTCTACGTCGCGACCGAGATGGCCGGCCCCGGCCACGTGAAGCACCACGGCCGGGGCGAGCTGGTGATCGCGCCCTCGGCCCGCAGCGAGGAAGTGGCGCGGCAGCTCGAAGCCGCCGGCGTGCCCACGCAGATATCGCCCAACGTGCGCGGATCGCTCTGGGCCAAACTGATCCTCAACTGTGCCTACAACGCGCTCTCCGCCGTCACGCAGCTGCCCTACGGCGTGCTCGTGAAGGGCACCGGCGTGGCCGACGTGATCCGCGACGTGGTGGCCGAATGCCTCGCGGTCGCGAAGGCCGAGGGCGTGGACGTGGTCGGCGACACCGACGCCGCCGTGCGCGCCATCGCGCAGACCATGCCGTCGCAGTACTCCTCCACCGCGCAGGACCTCGCGCGCGCCAAGCCCACCGAGATCGACCACCTCAACGGCCTCATCGTGCGCCGCGGCGAGGCGCTGGGCGTGCCCACGCCGGCGAACCGCGTGCTGTTCGTGATGGTGAAGCTCCTTGAAGGCAAGCAACGCTCGAGCTGACCCCTATCTGGCGGGAACACCGCGGGTTGCCCCCGGAAGGGGGTTGGCGCAGCGACACGAAGTGCGCGCAGCCTGGGGGCGAGCCTTCACCCCGGCATCGGCTCGCGCATCGTCACGAACTCCTCGGCCGCCGTGGGATGGATGCCCACCGTGCTGTCGAAGACCGCCTTCGTCGCCCCTGCGCGCATCGCCACCGCGAAGCCCTGCACCACTTCGCCGGCATCGGCGCCCACCATGTGCAGGCCCACGACGCGGTCGGTGGCCTTGTCGACCACCAGCTTCATGAAGGTGCGCTCGCTGCGGCCCGAGAGCGTGTGGCGCAGCGACTTGAACTCGCTGGAGAACACCGTCACCTCGCCGAACCTGGCGCGTGCGTCGAGCTCGGTGTAGCCGCAGGTGCCGATGTTCGGGTGCGTGAACACGGCGGTGGGAATGAACTCGTAGTCGAGCCGGCGCTTTCCCTTGCCGAAGAGCTCGTCGACCACCACCATCGCCTCGGCCAGCGCCACCGGCGTGAGCTGCACGCGCGTGGAGACGTCGCCCACCGCGTAGATCGATGGCACCGAGCTGCGGTAGTGCGCATCGACCGCGATCGCGCCGCGCTCGTCGAGCGCCACGCCCGCCGCCTCCAGGCCGAGCCCCTGGGTGTTGGGCACGCGGCCGGTGGCGAAGAGCACCGTGTCGGCCTCGATCTGCTGGCCGCGTGCCAGTGTGACCGTGAGGCCGCCGCTACCGCCGGTGTGGCGCGTGACCGAGGCGACATCGCAGTTCAGCCGCACGTCGACGCCGGCCTTGCCCATCTCGTTGGCCAGGAACTGCCGCACGTCGTCGTCGAAGCCGGTGAGCAGGTGCGCGCGGCGGTGCAGCTGCGTGACCTTGGCGCCCAGCCCGTTGAAGATCGACGCGAACTCGCAGGCGATGTAGCCGCCGCCCACCACCAGCAGGCGCCTGGGGAACGGATCGAGGTCGAACATCGCGTCGGAGGTCACGACGTGCTCGCGGCCCTGGATGCCGGGCACGAAGGGCGTGCCGCCGGTGGCCACGAGCAGGTGGCGCGCGGTGTGACGCTTGCCGTCGACCTCCACCGTGTGCGGATCGACCAGCTGGGCCCATCCGGTGACGAGCGTGACCCCCGCGTTCTTCAGCAGCGAGGCATAGATGCCGTTGAGCCGGCCGATCTCCTTCGCGCGCTGCGCCTTCAGGTGCGCCCAGTCGAACTGCGGCGCCTCGGGCAGCTTCCAGCCGTAGCCCGCCGCCTCCTCGAAGGATTCGGCATAGCCGGCCGCGTAGCTGTAGAGCTTCTTGGGGATGCAGCCCACGTTGACGCAGGTGCCGCCAAGCTCGGCGGCCTCGGCGAGGGCGACGCGGGCGCCGGTCTGCGCTGCCATGCGAGCGGCGCGGACGCCGCCGCTGCCGCCGCCGATGACGAAGAGATCGAAGTCGAATGTGGGCATGAAAGGCTTGCTCCTTGGCCGCCGACTGTAGCGGCCGGGGCGAAGCCGGCGCTTGCGTCGGGGCTTGTTTGACCCTGGAGCTGCTTCAGGGATTCCACTGTGTCCGGGCCCCGCGGGTGTTCATCGCCGCCGGCGACGCTTCCACGGGCAGCCCGCTATCAGGGAGATCACATGGGCATGCTTGAAAGGCTTTTCGGAGGCCACGGCGGATCGCGGCATGGCGGCGGCGGCCACCATGGCTCGCACGGCGGATACGGCCACGGCAGCGGCGCACCGCATGCGGGAGGGGGTGGTGGCGGCAGCGCTTGCCCCGCATGCCGCGCCGTCAACGGGCCGGGCGCGCGCTTCTGCCAGCAATGCGGCGGCTCGATGCAGCCGGCGGCCTGCAGGCAGTGCGGCACCGCGATGCAGGCCGGTGCGAAGTTCTGCGCGCAGTGCGGCCAGCCCTCGCACGCGCCGCTGCGCGGCTGAAGCGCTACTGGCGCGAGTCGGGCGAGGTCCAGAGCCGGCGCGGGTCGTCACCGCGCTGGCCGGGCTGCGGTTGCTGCACGGCGGGCGGCTGGATGCCGCGCTGCTGCTGCAGCGCGCGCAACTGGGCCTGCTGCAAGGCCTGCTGTTGAGCCTGCGCCTGCTGCTGCATCTGTGCGGCGCGCTGCTGCATCTCCTGCTGCTGGCGAAGCTGCTGTTGCTGCGCCAACGCCTGCTGCTGCAGAAGTTGCATCTGCGCCGCCTGCTGTTGTTGGAGCAGCTGTTGCTGCTGCAGGGCCTGCGCCTGCGCGGCGCGTTGCTGCATTTCATGCTGCTGGCGCATGGCCTGTTGCTGCTGGAGTTGCAACTGCTGTTGCTGCAGCTGCTGTTGTTGCTGGCGCTGCCAGCGATCCTGCTCCCCGCGCTGGCGCCATTCCTGCTGCGCCTGCCAGTCCTGTTGCTGGCGCCAATCCTGTTGCTGGCGCCAATCCTGTTGTTGCCTCCAGCCTTGCTGGCGCTGCCATTCCATCTGCTGCTGTTGCTGCATCAGCTGTTGCTGTTGTGCCTGTTGTGCCTGTCGCGCCTGCTGGAGCTGGATCTGCTGCTGCCGCGCCGCCAGCGCGGCGGCCGGCGGCACCACCGCGGCGGGCCGGCCGAAACCGCCGAAGGCATTGACTGCGATGCCTGGCGCGGGCGCCACAGGTCCGCGCGCGAAGCGGTCGTCCGGCAGCCGCATCAGGTCGCGCCGCCCGAAGGGGCCGCGGCCGAAGCGGTCGGCGGGCACCACGGTCACCGCGCCGGGCATCTGCTGGTTGGCGTAGAAGTCGCTGCGCAACGCCTGGCGGTTATAGATGGTCATGCGGTTGACCTGGTCCAGGTAGCGCTGGCTCGCGCGGTAGCCGGGGCGCCATTGTTCGCCCGGGGCCAGCGGGAACCAGCCGACCCCGCCGTTGCCGCCGTTGCCGCCCGTTCCGGCAGCGCCGCCCACGAAGCCCACCAGTGCCGGCGAATACACGGGCCGTCCGCCCGGCCGCCCCGGCACCCAGCCCCAGCGCGGACCGACGCGCGCCCAGCGTCCGTAATGGGAGGGCGCGAAGCCCCAGGGCGCGGCGTCGATCCAGGTCAGGCCCCAGGGCGCGACGTTGACCCACTGGCCGTCGCGGTACGGCGCCCAGTCGGCATCGACATTGCGCGGGAACCACACGTCGCCATAGGTCGGGTCGCTCTGCCAGTCGCCGTACGCGTCGAGCTGCTGGTAGCCGACCACGTCGCGCGACACGTAGCGGGCGGAGATCGACTGGTCCTCGATGCGGTTGCGCTCGGCCACCCAGGCGTCGAAGCCGCTGCCCTGCTGCGGCGCGCCGCTCACGGCCGAAAGATCGCGGCCCGCCACGGTGAGCTGCTGGCGCGCGCCCAGCGACTGCGACTGGCCGTTCTCGCCATGGAGCGTGACCCGGCCCGAGGCCACCGCCACCCAGGTGGTGCCGGCGGCCGGATCGGCGGCGATGCGGTATTCGCCCGGCGCGTCGATGACCACCGCGATGTTGCCGGTGTCCACCTCGAAGCGCTGGCCCGAAAGCTCGTCGCGAACGCGCAGCTGCAGGTTGCCCTGGTTCGACGTGATGCGCGCCGTGTCGTCGTCCAGTTCTGTGAACTCCAGGTGCGTCTGCCCGTCGAGCCGCAGTGCCGCCGAGCCGATGAAGAGTTCGGCGCGGGCGTTGCGGTCGGTCCAGAGCCGGTCGCCTGTGGTGATGGGGCGGTTGGTCTGCGCGTCGTACCAGCTGTCGGCGCCGGCGGGTGCGAAGCTCACCGAGCCCTGCTGGTAGCCGAGCAGCGCGACGCGGCCCGGCGGGTCCTGCTGCGCGCTGGCCGCGAAGGCCGCGCACAGCAGCGCGATGCCGAGCAGCCATCGGCGTGGCGCGGCAAGCATGGAAGGGGCGGGTTGGTTCATGGTGTCGTTCTCTGATCCTCGGGACGGTGCGAAAGCGCGGCGCCGGGTTTTTGTAACGCGCGAGAATCCGCTGCCGCCGTCACCGCACGACCCCTGCTTGGTGAAGCGCGCGTGCAATCGGAAACCGGCTGTAAGGAGGGACACCCCATGAAAAACCAGAACAACACACGACCCACGGGCAGATCGCGCTTCAAAAACCGTAGCGCGATCGTGTTCTCCATGGCTGCTGCTGCGGCAACACTGGTGGCAGGGCCCGCCGATGCGCAGCTGGCCCGCAAACCGTCTTACTACCAGCAGCAGAACCAGCCGCAGCCCGAAGGCCCGGCCGCGCAACTGGTGCCGCGCCCCGCAGTGCCCTCGTCGCTGCCCGCGCTGCGCAGCCAGGCCGACTTCGACCAGCTCGCCCGCGTCTACGACGCCGGCACGCCGATGCAGCTTGCGCACGTGCTCTTCGTGGTCGACCGGCAGGCGAAGCCGCCGCGCATGTACTACATCGACACTCCGCGCTACCAGCTGCACGTGCGCTTCCTGCGCGACACGCGGCTCGCACCCAACACCGTCAAGCGCGAGATCGACCGCAACTACCTCGTGCCCGACCGCCGCTTCCTGTTCGGCACGCTGAGCTGGCAGCAGAACATCGGCAGCTTCACCTACGAGTTCTGGGAGGGCGACAAGCTCACCGCGCCGCTGCTGCGGCAGGCCGAGCAGCAGGTCAGGTCCAGCTTCTTCGGTCCGGTGAAGTTCAAGACCAACTCCACGCTGCACGAGCGCGTGGCGAAGGAAGCCGGCATCGATTTCGTGAGCCAGGAGGCGCTGATCCGCGAGCAGCCCTTCCTGCCGATGAACCTAGGCACCGCCACCGGCCGCGTGCGCATCGTGGAGGACGACGCCGGCATCGACGCACTGCTGCCCGACGACATCGCCGTGCTGCGGCAGGTGCCCATCGGCCTGCCGCCGGTGGCGGCCGTGCTGACCGAACGCCCCTCGACTGCGCTCTCGCACGTCAACCTGCTGGCCAAGGGCTGGGGCATTCCCAACGCCTACGTGCGCGATGCCGCCGCGGTCCTGAAGGAGCATGCCGGCCAGTGGGTGGCGCTGAAGGTCGCCAGCTCGGGCTACCAGGTGCGCCGGCTCACGCTGGAGGAAATCGCCGCGCTGCCGCCGCGCGCGGTGCGCACCGCCGCCACGGGAGCCGTGCCCGGCAGCGCGCGCGCCATCAGGCCCGACCTGCGCGAGAGCCGGCTGCTGCCGCTGGCCTCGCTGCGCGCGCGCAACAGCGCGCAGTGCGGCGTCAAGGCCGCCAACCTCGGCGCCATGCAGGCCGCGCACATCCCGGGCACCTCGGTGCCCGACGGCTTCTGCATTCCCTTCGCGCACTACGACCGCTTCATGCGCGCCAACGGCCTGGCCGATCGCATCGCGCGCATGCAGCAGCAGCCCGGCTTCGCGAGCGACCCGAAGGTCCGCCAGAAGGCCCTGGCGCAGCTGCGCGACGAGATCGTGCAATGGCCCGTCGATGCCGCCACCGCCGCTGGCTGGCGCGCCGCATGGCAGTCGCAGCTCGGCGGCGGCGGCGTGTTCGTGCGCAGCTCGTCCAACTCCGAAGACCTTCCCGGCTTCAGCGGCGCGGGGCTCTACACCACCGTGCCCAACGTCAAGACCGGCGACGCGCTCGAAGTGTCCGTGAAGAAGGTCTGGGCATCGGTGTTCAACCCCGAGGCCTGGGAGGCCCGCGCGGCGGCGGGCTTCGGCGCCGAATCGGTCCTCATGGGCGTGTTCGTGCAGACCGCCATCGACTCCGCCAACGCCGGCGTGATGATCACCCGCGACCCCTTCGACGCGGGACATCCGCACATCACCTACATCTCGGCCAAGCGCGGCATCGGCATCCGCGTGGTCGAGGGCCGGCGCGTGGCCGAGCAGGTGATGTACTCGAGCTGGTCCAAGGCCATCCAGGTGCTCAGCCGCTCGGCCGAAGACACCGCGCTGCAGCTCGACAAGGACGGCGGCGTGAAGGAAGTGCCGGTGGAAGCCGGCCGCAACGTGCTGACCGACGACCTGGTCGTACGGCTGTCCAACGTGGGCGCGGCGGTCAAACGCACCTTCAACGGCGTCGACCAGGACATCGAGTGGGCGACGGTGGGCGACAGGATCGTGCTGCTGCAGGCGCGGCCGTATGTGGAGAGGCGCCGCTGACGCCGCCGCCCCGGCTTGCCGCCGCTTCTACTTGTACAGCAGCTGCGGCAGCCACAACCCGATCTGCGGCCACATGTACAGCAGCACGATCGCCAGCACCTGGATGCCCATGAAGGGCAGCATGCCCAGGAAGATCTGGTTGAGCGTCACGTGCGGCGGGCTCACGCCCTTGAGGTAGAAGGCTGCCATCGCGACCGGCGGCGACAGGAAGGCGGTCTGCAGGTTCAGCGCCACCAGCAGCCCGAAGAACAGCGGGTCGACGCCGAAGTTGTCGAGCAGCGGGATGAAGATGGGCATGAAGATCACGATGATCTCGGTCCACTCCAGCGGCCAGCCCAGCAGGAAGATGATGACCTGGCTCAGGATCAGGAACTCCACCTTGGTGAGGTTCATGCCGAGCACCCATTCCTCCACCAGCGCCTGTCCGCCCAGCAGCGCGAATGCGGCCGAGAAGATGGCCGAGCCGACGAAGAGCCAGCACACCATCGCCGATGTCTTGGCCGTGAGGAACACCGACTCCTTCAGCACCGCGAGGTTGAGCCGCCGGTAGGCCGCCGCCAGCAGCATGCCGCCGAGCGCGCCCATGGCTGCCGCTTCGGTGGGTGTGGCCAGGCCCAGCACGATCGAGCCCAGCACCGCGAGGATCAGCAGCACCAGCGGGAAGAACGACGCCAGCAGCATCTTGAATATCTCGAGCCGCGCGAAGCTCAGGAACAGGTAGAACAGCGTGACGATCGCGCCGAAGATGGCGAAGGTGACCCACCACCAGGTCGGCGCGGGACGCTGCGTGGCGGCTTCGGCGGCGGCAGGGGCGGCGGGCTCCGCAGCTCCCTCGGCGGCAGGCGCCGCTGGCGCGGGCGATGCCCCCGGCGGCTCGGCCAGCGAGCCTTGGTTCGAAGCAGCGGCCGGCGCCGATGGCTGCGAATCTTCACTGGGCGGCTCCTGGAGGCCGCCTTCCTGCGGCGGCTCCTGCAGCCCGCCTTCGACCGGAGGCTCCTGCAGTCCACCCGACTCCGGCGTGCTGCTGCGCACCGCGCCGATCTCCTCGATCTCGTAGCGCGCCTGCGTCTCGACGGTGGTCACGGCCTTGTAGCTGAAGGCGGCCAGCAGCAGGAAGATCACACCCGGCAGCGCGACGACGCCAAGCTGTTTCAGCACATGCGAGAAGGGCACGTCGGCATTGCGCCGGCCCTTCAGCAGGCCGACCAGCGCATGCGCGGCCGGGCTTTCAGCCAGCCGCTGCGACAGCGGCGGCAGCGGCACGACGCGCTCGGCGTGCGACAGCGGCGGGGCCCATTGCGGCTTGAGCCACGCGACGATGATCACGTACAGCACGTAGAGCGAGGCCAGCATCAGCCCCGGAAAGAACGCCCCCGCATAGAGCTGCACCACCGACACGCCCGCCGTCGCGCCGTACACGATCAGCAGCACCGAAGGCGGAATCAGGATGCCCAGGCAGCCGCCCGCGGTGATCGAGCCCGCGGCCAGCGGCACGCTGTAGCCCGCGCGCAGCATGGCCGGCAGCGCCAGCAGGCCCATCAGCGTGACCACCGCGCCCACGATGCCGGTGGCCGTCGCGAAGATGGTGCAGGTCACGAGCGTCGCCACCGCCAGCGCGCCCGGCAGCCGCGCGAGCGCGAGGTGCAGGCTCTTGAACAGCGACTCGATGAGGTTCGCGCGCTCCACCAGGTAGCCCATGAACACGAACAGCGGCACCGCGATGAGCACGTCGTTGGCCATGGTCTTGAAGGCCGACTGCACCATCAGGTCGAGCGTGCGGTGCCAGTCGCGGTCGTAGGCCAGCCAGGTGAAGAGCATGCCCATGCCCATCAGCGTGAACGCCGTGGGAAAGCCCAGCATGATGGCCACCACCACCAGTGAGAGCATCAGCAGGCCGAGGTGGCCGTTGGTGATGGTGGGCGCGTTGGCCAGCACCGCCACCGCGCCGATCACGATCAGCGCCATGAACGAGAGGCCGAACCAGAGTTCGCGGCGGATCATCGCGCGGCCTCCTTCGAGGCGACGACGCGATCGAGCGCGGCGATGTCCTCGTCCTTCACGTGCACCATCTCCTTGAGCTTCTCGACGTCGACTTCCTCCACGTCCTGCTCACGAGAGGGCCAGGCGCCCTCGCGGATGCAGCGCACGCAGCGGATGATCTCCACCAGCCCCTGCAGGAGCAGCGTGAACCCCGCCAGCGGAATGACGTACTTGAACGGGTACAGCGGCAGCGGCTCGGCCGAGAAGGTCTGCTCGCGGATGGCGAGCGACTCGCCCGCGTAGACCCATCCGGCCCAGGTCAGCGCCACGATGCCGGGCAGGAAGAAGACGATGTAGAGCACCAGGTCCACCAGCGCCTGCGTGCGCGGGCGGAAGAAGCCGTAGAGCACGTCGCCGCGCACGTGGCCGTTCTTCGAGAGCGTGTAGGCGCCCGCGGTCATGAACATGGTGCCGTACAGCATGATCTGCGCGTCCAGCACCCAGGCGTGGGGCTTGTTGAGGGCATAGCGCGAGAACACCTCCCAGCTGATCAGCAGCGTGAGCAGCAGGGCGCACCAGGCGAAGGTCTTGCCGATCCATGTGGAGAACCGGTCGACCGCCAGCAGGAAAGATTGCATCGGAACGAACTCCTCGCCGCGTCATCCGTGTCTTGCGCGGCAGCTTGGGCGCAGGCATGAAAAGAGGGCACCGCACGGGTGCCCTCGCGTCGCATCGATCCCTTGGCTCAGGTCTTCTTCGCCTGCCGTCCGAAGTAGTGGTTGTAGGCCATCTTGAAATCGACCTCGTAGTCGTTCTGCCACTGGCCTGCGCGTTCCGCGAAGGCGCGCTGCGAGTCGAGCACCTTCTTGAACATGGGGTTCTCGGCCGACTTCTTCGCGATGGTCTTGTCCCACGATGCGAGCTGCGCGCGCAGCACCGTGTCGGGCGTCTTGTAGAACTTGATGCCGGCCTTCTTCAGCTCCTCGTAGTCCTTCGAGTTGCGGTCGATGGCCTTCCAGCTCATCTCGGCGCTCGCGGCCTGCGTGGCGTACTCGATGATCGACTTGAGCTCGGTCGGCAGCGCCTTGAGCTTGGCGCCGTTGAACAGCACCTCGAACTGCTCGCCGCTCTGGTGGAAGCTCTGCAGCATGCAGTTCTTGGCGACGTCGGGAAAGCCCAGCACGCGGTCGCTCGACGCATTGTTGAACTCGGCCGCGTCGATCAGGCCGCGGTCCAGCGCGGGCACGATCTCGCCGCCGGGCAGCGGGTTCACGGCCGCGCCCATGTCGGTGAACACGTCAACCGCCAGGCCCACGGTGCGGAACTTCAGGCCCTTCATGTCCTCGGCCTTGGCCACCGGCTTCTTGAACCAGCCCAGCGGCTGCGTGGGCATGGGGCCGTAGAGGTAGGAGACCACGTCGAGGTTCAGGCCCTTGTAGATCTCCTCCATCAGCGCCTTGCCGCCGCCGTAGGTGTGCCAGGCCAGCACCATGTTGGCGTCCATGCCGTAGCCCGGGCCGGAGCCCCAAAGCGCGAGCGCGGAATTCTTGCCGTACCAGTACGCGACCACGCCGTGGCCGCCGTCGAGCGTGCCCTTGGCCACCGCGTCGAGCAGCTGGAAGGCGGGCACCACCGAGCCGGCGGGCAGCACCTCGATCTTCAGGCGGCTGCCCGCCATGTCGTTGACCTTCTTCGCGTAGTCCTGCGCGTACTCGTGGAAGATGTCCTTCGCGGGCCAGGTGCTCTGGAAGCGCAGGGTGGTGGTCTGGGCCATGCTGACCATCGGCACGGACATGGCGCCGGCGGCCACGGCCGCGCCCTTGAGCAGCCCGCGGCGGCGGGGCATCTTGCTGTCTGTCATTTGTCTCTCTCCAAACGGTTCTGACTTGGGAAAACCCAGGCTGTGCGTCTTGGAGTTATGGTTCGACAGGCCCAAGGCGCCATCTTTGGCGCGCGGGAGCACTCAACAAACAGGGTTTTCACGAACCGGTGAAAAATTCCGGGGAATGAAAACCCGCATGCCAAGGACGCAAGAGAGATGACCGAACCCATCGAGAACAAGGGCTACGCCGGCGACGTGACGCCCGAGCAGGCCGCGCAATGGATCGCCAGCGCAGACGCCGTGCTGGTCGACGTGCGCACGGATGCCGAGCGCGAATGGGTCGGCTACGTGCCCGGCGCCGTGCCGCTGGCATGGAAGCAGTGGCCCGGCATGGCGCTGAACCCAGCCTTCGACGAAGGCATCCGCGCCGCGGCCGAAGGCGGCAAGAAGCTGGTGCTGCTGTGCCGCAGCGGCGTGCGCTCCATCGCCGCGGCCAAGCGCGCGACGGAACTGGGCGTGGAGGCCTACAACATCCTCGAAGGCTTCGAGGGCAACCCGGACGAGAACGGCCACCGCGGGCTGACGGGCGGCTGGCGCAAGCGCGGGTTGCCCTGGCGGCAGAACTGAGCCTGAAGCCTGGCGGCTGAGTGTTTCATGGCAGGGCCACGAAGAATTCGTTGCTCAAAAGGCGACGATCGTTGCTAATCGGGCAACAGGCACACGGCGTGCGGCAGTACGCGTCGCGCCGGGTGGGCTTGCCCTTCATCGGCTGCGCCAGAAAGCACAAAGGCCCACGGTACGCCGCGGGCCTTCCTGCACTGCATGGCGAAAGGCTTTCAGCCCAGCGCCGGGATGCGCAGCTTCTGCCCCGGATAGATCTTGTCCGGGTTGCTCAGCATTGGCTTGTTGGCCTCGAAGATCACGTTGTACTTGTTGGCGTCGCCGTAGTACTTCTTCGAGATGGCAGAGAGCGTGTCGCCGCGCACCACGTCGTGGTACTGGGCGGGCGGTGCGGCCGGTGCGACGAGGTTGTTCTCCACGCTGGTCACGTTCGCCACGTTGCCGGCGGCGAGCGAGGCCTTCTCGCTGGCTTCCTGAGACGGCGCCTGGCCCGCGAGGGTGACAACCCCGGTGCTGGCGGTGTAGGTCACTTCCAGTCCCGTGAGACCGAGGTTCTGGGTCTCGATGTAGGTCTTGATGGCGGCGGCAGCGGCCTGGTTGGCGTCGGGCGTGGCGGCCTGGGCCGACGAGCCGCCGAACAGCTTCTCACCAGCCTCCTTGATGAAACTGAGCAATCCCATGGTTCTCTCCTTGTGCGGTGGTGGGTGGAACCCGCCAATGTAGGGGTGGAACTCGGCGTGCCTGCGTAGTCCCATGCCGCGTGTGTCAACGACGTGCCAGCAGGAATAACAACAAAGTCGCAATAATCCCGCGCATGTCATCCCCCTTCCTCGCCATCGACATCGGCAACACCCGCATCAAGTGGGCGCTCTACGACTCGGCCAGCCCCGGCGCCGCGTTGCAGGCGCAGGGCGCCGAATTCCTCGACCACATCGAACGGCTGGCCGACGGCCCGTGGGCCGACCTGCCTTCGCCCGGTTCGATGCTGGGTTGCGTGGTGGCCGGCGATGCGGTGCGCCGTCGCGCCGAGGAGCAGATCGTCGAGCGCTTCGACTGCACGCCGCGCTGGGTGATGTCGAGCGCGGGCGAGGCCGGCATCGTCAACGGCTACGACCATCCCACGCGCCTGGGCGCCGACCGCTTCGTGGCGATGATCGGCGCGCGCCACCGCATGCTGGCCGCCGCCAGGCCGGGGCAGGCGCCGCGGCCGATGGTGGTGGTGCTGATCGGCACGGCCGTGACGGTCGAGGCCATCGATGCCGACGGCAAGTTCCTTGGCGGCCTGATCCTGCCGGGCCACGGCATCATGCTGCGCGCGCTCGAGTCGGGCACGGCGGGCCTGCACGTGCCCACCGGCGAGGTGCGCGAGTTCCCGACCAACACCAGCGACGCGCTGACCAGCGGCGGCACCTACGCCATCGCGGGCGCGGTGGAGCGCATGGTGCAGCACGTGCGCTCGCACTGCGGCGTGGAGCCGGCCTGCTACATGACAGGCGGTGCGGGCTGGAAGATGGCGCCCGTGATGAACGGGCATTTCGAACTGGTCGAAAGCCTGATCATGGACGGGCTCCTGGTGATCGCCCGCGAGCGGGCTTCGAACTGAGAAGGCTCAGGGGCGCATCAGCGCCTCGGCCATCGCCTGGAAGGCCGGCAGCGTGAGCGGATCGTTCGCGCCGTTGGCCGCCACCGGGTGCGCCGCATAGCGCACGATCACCATCTCGGCCTTCGGGTCCACGTAGATGCTCTGGCCGTGGATGCCGCGCGCCATGTAGGCACCGTGCGGGTTGTGCGAGACCCACCACATGTCGCGGTACGACCAGCCCTTGAGCAGCGGATAGCCCGCCTTCACGAACTTGGCCGGGTCGCCGCCGCGCTGGATGTCTTCCACCACCGCCTTCGGAATGGCCTGCTGCCCGCTGGAGGCGCGCCCGCCGTTGCGCATGGTCTCGCCGAAGCGCGCGAGATCGCGCAGCACGGTGTTCAGGCCGCCGCCGCCCGACTCGGTGCCGATGCGGTCGACCATGAAGTAGGCGTCCTGCTCGGCGCCGATGCGGCGCCAGATCTTCTCGCTCAGCAGGTCGGCCAGCGACTGGTTGCTGGCGCGGCGAACGATCCACGCCAGCACCTCGGCGTTGACCGTCTTGTAGGCGAAGCCTTCGCCGTGCTCGCCTTCCTTCTTCAGCGTGACGAGGAACTCGTAGAACGACTTAGGGCCGGTGTAGTTCGCGCCCTGGGTGAGCATGCCGCCGGCACGCGCGTAGTCCCAGATCTCGGCCTTGGGGTCGGCGTAGTTCTCGGAGTAGTGCACGCCCACGGTCATGTCCATCACCTGGCGCACGGTGGCGTCACCGTAGGCGCTGTCCTTGAGCTCGGGGATGTACTTCGTGACGGGCGCGGCCGGGTCGAGCTTGCCCTCGTCCGCGAGGATCGCCGCCAGCGTGCCCACGAAGGACTTGGTGACCGACATCGCGATGTGCGGACGCTCGGGCGTGAGCGCGCCGAAGTACTTCTCGTAGACCACCTTGCCACGGTGCATCACGAGGATGCCGTCGGTGTAGGTGTTGGCGATCATCTGGGCGAAGTTCAGCGTCTGGTCGCTGCCCAGCGGCTTGAAGGTGACGGCCTCGATGTCGAAGGGTGCCGGCGTTGAAGGCAGCGGGCTGGCCGCGCCGGGACCGCGCCATACGTTGGCCGTGGGCACCGTCTCGCGCACGTGCGAGAAGCTCCAGCGCGTGCGCGGGAAGACGCCGCCGGCGGGGTTGTCGAAGGTGATGAGCTTGTCGGGCGGGGGCGGGAAGCCCTTCATCCAGCCCATGGCCTCGACCGAGGTGGCGGCAGGGTCGGGCAGCGCTGCAGGCGTGGGCGTCTGGGCGGAAGTGGTATTCACGGCGAGCAGGGTGAATGCGGCGGCGAGCGCCGTGCGAGTGAGAAGAGGAGTGAGAAGGGGGGTGAGACGAGGCATCTTCGTTGTTCTTGATGAAAGAGTTCAGCGGCCCGAGAACCGCGCCGGCCGGCGTTCGATGAAGGAGCGCACGCCCTCGGCGGCGTCCTCGCTGTTCGACAGGCGCTTCTGCGTCTCGATGAATTCCGACACGGCGGCCAGCGGCCCCTGCTCCACGGCCTTGATCACGTTCAGCCGCGTCGCCACCACCGCCAGCGGCGCCTGCGCCGCGATGCGCTGGGCGATGGCCAGCGCCGCGTCCAGCTCCTGCCCGGTGGGCACCACCTTCTGCACGAAGTTGAGGCGGTAGGCCTCGGCGCTGTCGAACTCGTCGGCAGTGAGCAGGTGCAGCATGGCGTTGCCCACGCCCGCGCGCTCGGCCATGCGCAGCGTGGCGCCGCCCGTGGCCATGATGCCGCGCTGCACTTCCATCTGCGAGAAGCGGCAGTTGTCGGCCGCCACCACGATGTCGGCGCCCAGCATCAGCTCGATGCCGACCGTGAAGCAGATGCCCTTGACCGCCACCACCATCGGCTTGGTGCGGCGGCGGTAGTCGGGCAGGCCGAAGTCGTGCGGCTCCACCAGCCCGGCAGGAATCGCCTTCTCGCCGCGCTTCATGTATTCGGTGACCGCCGGCAGGTCGAGGCCCGCCGTGAAGTGGTCGCCGAAGGCATGCAGCACGCCAACGCGCAGTTCCGGATCGTCGTCGAGCCGGGTGTAGGCCTCGGCCAGCTGCTTGAACATCGGCGGTGTCCAGCCGTTGCGCTTGGCCGGGCGGTTGATGCCGATCAGCAGCACGTGGCCGAGCACCTGGGTGTCGATGCAGCCTTCTGCGGGTGGGGTGGTGGGCGTGGCGGTCATGCGAGCAGTCTCCTTTCTTGTCTCTTGAAGGGACACCGCGGAGCCGGCTTTGCCGGGCCGCTGGTGTCGCCCCCTTGCCAAGGGGGTGTCCGGGCCACACGAAGTGGCCGAGTCCGGGGGTTAGTAGGTGTACACGCCGCGGCCGGTCTTGCGGCCGAGCTGGCCGGCCGCGACCATTTCCTTCAGCAGCGGGCAGGGGCGGTACTTGGAGTCGCCGAACTGCTCCAGGTACACCTCCATCACCGCCAGGCACACGTCCAGACCGATCATGTCGGCCAGCGCCAGCGGGCCGATGGGCTGGTTGCAGCCCAGCTTCATGCCGGCGTCGATGTCTTCCGCCGTGGCGATGCCTTCGGACAGCACGAAGAAGGCCTCGTTGATCATCGGCACCAGGATGCGGTTGACCACGAAGCCCGGGGCGTTCTTCACCGTGATCGGCGACTTGCCCAGGCGCTCGGCCAGCTCCTTCACCGTGTCGTGCGTGGCGTCGCTCGTGAGGTAGCCGCGGATCAGCTCCACCAGCGCCATCATCGGCACCGGGTTGAAGAAGTGCATGCCGATGAAGCGGTCGGCGCGCGAGGTGGCTGCGGCCAGCTGCGTGATCGAGATCGAGGAGGTGTTCGAGGCGATGATGACCTCGGGCGCCAGCATCTCGTCGACCTGCTTGAGGATCTTGAGCTTGAGCGCGTGGTTCTCGGTGGCGGCCTCGATGACCAGCTGGGCGCCCTTCAGGTCTTCGTAGTTCGTCGAGCCCTGGATGAGCGCCAGCGCGGCGGTCTTCTGCTCGGCGGTGAGCTTTTCCTTCTTGATCAGGCGGTCGAGGCTGCCCGACACCGTGGCCAGGCCCTTGTCGACCGCCGCCTGGGCGATGTCGACCATCACCACCTTCACGCCGGCCACCGCGCAGGCCTGCGCGATGCCGTTGCCCATCGTTCCGGCGCCGATGATGCCTACAGTCTGGATAGCCATGAGAGAACTCCTTGGAGAAAGCAAAAAGAAAGGGGAGCGCGCGGCTGGCCCGCGGCAAAAACATCGATTGTGAAGCAGCCCCGCGCCCGCGCCGTTCCCGCGTGCGACACCGGCGGCTGCAGGTGGCTTACAGTCCTGCGGTTGCTTTTTCCCGCCTTTTTCGACTTCCGACCATGACCACCCTCGGCACCCCCCTTTCCCCCTCCGCAACCCGCGTGATGCTCCTGGGCTCCGGCGAACTCGGCAAGGAGGTGCTGATCGCCCTGCAGCGCCTCGGCGTCGAGACCATCGCCGTCGACCGCTACGAGAACGCCCCCGGCCAGCAGGTGGCGCACCATGCCCGCACCATCACCATGAGCGACCCGGCGCAGCTCAAGGCGCTGATCGAGGCCGAGAAGCCCGCGCTGGTGGTGCCCGAGATCGAGGCCATCGCCACGCCCATGCTGCAGGAGCTGGAAGAGGCCGGCACCGTGCGCGTGATCCCCACGGCCCGCGCCGCCCGCCTGACCATGGACCGCGAGGGCATCCGCCGCCTGGCCGCCGAGACGCTGGGCGTGCCGACCAGCCCCTACAAGTTCTGCGACTCGCTGGCCGAGCTGCAGGCCGCCATCGACGCGGGCATCGGCTACCCCTGCATCGTCAAGCCCGTGATGAGCAGCTCCGGCAAGGGCCAGAGCAAGATCGACGGCCCCGCCGACGTGCAGAAGGCCTGGGACTACGCCATGGCCGGCGGCCGCGTGAGCCACGGCCGAGTGATCGTCGAGGGCTTCATCGACTTCGACTACGAGATCACGCTGCTGACCGTACGCGCCAAGGATGCCGCCGGCAACATCGAGACCAAGTTCTGCGACCCCATCGGCCACGTGCAGGTGAGCGGCGATTACGTCGAAAGCTGGCAGCCGCACCCCATGGCGCCCGCGGCGCTGCAGAAGGCGCAGCAGATCGCGCAGGCCGTCACGGCCGACCTGGGCGGCCAGGGCCTGTTCGGCGTGGAGCTCTTCGTGAAGGGCGACGAGGTCTGGTTCAGCGAAGTCAGCCCGCGCCCGCACGACACCGGCATGGTCACCATGGCCACCCAGTGGCAGAACGAGTTCGAGCTGCACGCGCGCGCCATCCTCGGCCTGCCGGTCGACACCTCTCTCAAGAGCCCGGGCGCCAGCGCGGTGATCTACGGCGGCGTGGACGCCACCGGCATCGCCTTCGACGGCGTGGCCGATGCACTGCAGGTGCCCGGCAGCGAGGTGCGTCTGTTCGGCAAGCCCGAGAGCTTCACCAAGCGCCGCATGGGCGTGGCGCTGGTGCACGCGGCCGACACCGACACCGCCCGCAAGCTCGCGAAAGAAGCCGCCTCGCGCGTGAAGCCCCGGAAGTAAGCTCGCCCCCAGGCTTCGCGCACTTCGTGTCGCTACGCCAACCCCCCGCCGGGGGCGACACCGGCGGCCCGGCAAGGCCGGTTCCGCGGTGTCCCTGGCCCAGGCCGTGGCGGCGCGTGGGCCTCGCGAAGGAGGAGCCTCCGCGATAGATGTAGCCAGTTTCCGCAAGCCGTGTCCTGGCGAGCGCGGGCATGGTGCGGTGGCTTGCCGGGCCCGGTCGGGGTGCGGGTGCATGCGGATACCGCAAGCGCCCGATGCCTCCCACACTGGACGCTCGCAACGATCCACCGGAGACACCATGCTGCATCCCCAGGCGCGCGCCCTGCTGGACTTCATCGAGGCGCGCGGCATCCCGCCGACGCACACCCTGTCGCCCGCCGACGCGCGGGCCTTCTATCGCGAGCGGCGCACCGCCACGCAGCCCCTGCCGCCCGAGGTGGCCGAGGTGCGCGACCTCGCTGCCGACGGTCCGCACGGCGCCATCCCGGTGCGCCTGTACCGTCCGATGGGCTCTGGCGTGGGGCCTCTGCCGGTGCTGGTGTACTACCACGGCGGCGGCTGGGTCATCGGCGACCTCGATACGCACGACGTGCTGTGCCGCCAGCTGGCCAACGGCGCGGGCTGCGCGGTGGTCGCGGTCGACTACCGCATGGGCCCCGAGCACCGCTTTCCCGCCGCCGTCGACGACGTGCTGGCCGCCACCCGCTGGGTGCGCCGCGAGGCCGCCGCGCTGGGGCTCGACGCCAACCGCCTGGCCGTGGGCGGCGACAGCGCGGGCGGCAACCTCGCGGCGGTGGTGTCGATCGCCGCGCGCGACGCGGGCGACCTGCCCATCGTCTACCAGCTGCTGATCTACCCGGCCACCGACATGCGGCGCGGCCACGCATCGCACCAGAGCAACGGGCAGGGCTACCTGCTCACGGCGGACACCATCCGCTACTTCCACGACCACTACATCACCGACCCGAAGCACGACCTCGACTGGCGTGCCTCGCCGCTGCTGCATCCCGATCTTTCGAGGCTGCCCCCGGCATTGGTGCTCACCGCCGGCTACGACCCGCTGCGCGACGAAGGCGCCGCGTATGCGCAGGCGCTCACGGCCGCGGGCAACAGCGCGGTCTACGTGTGCTTCGAGCGCCAGATCCACGGCTTCGTGCCGATGGGCAAGGTGCTCGACGAGGCCAATGCGGCGGTCGAGCTGTGCGCTGCCGAGCTGCGCCGCGCGTTCGCGGCGGCATAGGGAAAGTCCTCGCGCAAATCGGCGCAAACCCATATCGCGCAGGCGGCCTGCGCCGCTACGATCCAGCCAACAAAGGACGCCGCCACGAAGCGGCAGTCCACCGATGCAGGAGACAAGCACCATGCAGCGAACGAGGACGACGCCGCCCGCGCGCGGTGCCGAGAGGCAAGGCGAACGCCTGATGTGGCTCACGCCGCATCGCGTGTTCTACGCAGGCCTGCTCGGTGCCGCTGCCGAGCGCACGATGGGCGGGCACGGCGTATACGTGTCGCCCGTCGGCGCGCCGCCCACGCGCATCCGCATCGGCGGCGGAGCCTGGATGAGCGGCGAGTTCATCGTGGTGCCGCCGCACGTGCCGCACGAGGTGGAGACCGCGCATCCGCTGATCTTCAACCTGCTGATCGAGTCGGAGTCGGTCGATCCGGCGCGCATGCCGGCCTTCCTTCAGCACTGCGGCCCGGCCGATGCGCCGGCCTTCGTGCAGCGCGTGCGCGAAGCCCATGCGAACCTTCTCGCCGCCTCGGCGCGCGGCATGAACTTCGAGGGCTTCGACTTCGACACGATGTTCTTCGGCGAGCCGCTCGCGCCGCGCGCGCTCGATGCGCGCATCCGCAGGGTGGCCGACGCCATCAACGCCGACCCAGCCGCGCCGGCCTCGGCCGAGGAGTGGGCGGCCTCGGTGCACCTGTCGTTCTCGCGCTTCCTGCACCTGTTCAAACAGGAGACGGGCATGGCCTTCCGTGCGTTCAGGGCCTGGAAGCGTGCGCGCAGCCTGCTGCGCCATGTGCGCCAGAGCAGCACGCTGACCGACATCGCGCTTGACACCGGCTACCCCGACTCGACGCACTTCAGTCATTCGATCCGTCAGGTCTACGGCCTCAAGCCCAGCGACATCGTGGCCGGCTCGCGCCGCCTCGTGCTGCACGACGCGGCCGGCGGCAGCGGCGGCTTCACCCGGCAATGAACGCGGCGGAACAGAGTCCATGCAGATTCTTCAGCTGCTGCTGTCGGGCATCGCGCAAGGCTGCATCTACGGCCTGATCGCGCTGGGCTTCGTGCTCATCTACAAGGCCACCGAGACGGTGAGCTTCGCGCAGGGCGACCTGATGATGCTCGGCGCCTTCGGGGCGTTCGCGGGCATGTCGCTCTTCGGCATGCCCTTCTGGCTGGCGGCCATCCTCGCGGTGGTGGCGATGGCGGCCTTCGGCGTGCTGCTGGAGCTGGTGGTGATCCGGCCGATCCTCGGGCAGCCGCAGTTCTCGATCGTGATGCTGACCATCGGCATCGCGTACGTGGCACGCGGGCTCGTCACCATGGTGCCGGGCATCGGCACAGAGACGCACACGCTGGCCGTGCCCTACAAGGACCAGATCTGGAAGCTGGGCGAGCTGGTGGTGAACCTGGAGCAGTTCGTGATCATCGTGGCCACCGCCATCCTGTGCGGCCTGCTGTTCGCGATGTTCCGCTACAGCAAGCTGGGCATCGCGATGCAGGCCTCGTCGCAGAACCAGCTCGCGGCCTACTACATGGGCATTCCGGTGAAGCGGCTCAACGGGCTGGTGTGGGGGCTCGCGGCGGCGGTGGCGGCCATCGCGGGCATGCTGCTGGCGCCCATCACCTTCGTGCACGCGAACATGGGCTTCATCGGGCTCAAGGCCTTTCCGGCGGCGGTGGTGGGCGGCTTCGGCAGCCTGCCGGGCGCGATCGTCGGCGGGCTGGTGATCGGCATCGTCGAGTCTTTCGCGGGCTTCTACCTGCCCGACGGCTTCAAGGACACCGCGCCGTACATCGTGGTGCTGCTGATGCTCATGATCAAGCCGAACGGCCTGTTCGGCGAGAAGCTGCGCAAGAAGGTTTAAAGAATGCGCCCCCACGCTCGTCACTTCGTGTACTCGCCGCCACCCGAGGGGGCGCAGGTCCGCCCTGGGGCGGCTTGGCGACGGACCTGAACCATGCGCTTCATCTTCAAAACGACTTACGACCAGGACATCCGGCTCGCCAAGCACGGCGGCCACGTGTTCTGGTACGGGCTGCTGGTGGCCTTCCTGCTGGCGGCGCCGTGGGTCATCGACGAGTACTGGCTCGCGCAGCTGACCTTCGTGCTGATCTACGGCATCGTCGGCCTGGGGCTGATGCTGCTGGCGGGCTTCACGGGCCAGTTCTCCATCGGGCACGCGGCGTTCCTCGGCGCGGGGGCGTACACGCAGGGCGTGCTGACGAACATCGGCGTGCCGTTTCCGCTGGCACTGGTCGCGGCCGCTGCGCTGTCGGCGGCGGTGGGCGTGGTGGTGGCCCTGCCGGCGCTGCGGGTGAAGGGCATCTACCTGGGCATCGCGACGCTGTCGTTCGGCTTCATCGTCGAGGAGGTGTTCGCGCGCTGGGAGAGCATGACGGGCGGCAACGCGGGGCTGCACGTCAAGTCGCCGCAGCTCTTCGGCTGGTCGCTGGGCTCTGGCGAAGGCTTCTACTTCCTCTGCCTGGTGGTGGCGGTGCTGGCGACGCTGGGCATCCTGAACCTGCTGCGTTCGCCGACGGGGCGGGCCTTCGTCGCGATCCGCGATTCGGAGATCTCGGCGCAGAGCATGGGCATCCATCTGGCGCGCTACAAGACGATGTCGTTCGCGATCTCGGCCGCGCTCGCGGGGCTGGGCGGCGCGCTGTATGCGCACAAGCTGAGCTTCATCTCGCCGGACCAGTTCAGCATCCTGCAGTCGATCGACCTGCTGCTGATGGTGGTGATCGGCGGGCTGGGCTCGGTGCACGGCGCGTTCCTGGGCGCGATCTTCCTGATCGCGATGCCGCAGCTGATCTCCATCGGCAAGGACTGGCTGCCTGCCGCCATCGGACAGGCGCCGGGCCTGCAGGGGCTGGTGTACGGCCTGGTGCTGATCGCCTTCGTGCTGTTCGAGCCGCTGGGGCTGTACGGGCGCTGGCTGAAGATCCGCACCTGGCTGCAGCTGTTTCCGTTCTACCGCAAGGGTCTGTTCAAGCGGCAGAAGTCCTTCACCAAGTCGGATCGACTGAAATGACACTCCCCCAGGCTTCGCGCACTTCGTGTCGCTTCGCCAACCCCCTCGCCGGGGGCGACACCTGCGGCCCGGCAAAGCCGGCTCCGCGGTGTCCTGCGAATGCCGAGTGGCAATCCTGCGCGCCGGCGCGTGACGGAGTACAGCGTTGAGCGGCGACATCCTCCTTTCCGCGAAGGAGCTGAGCGTTCGCTTCGGCGGCGTGCTCGCGGTCAACAAGGTGAGCTTCGACGTGCGGCGCGGCGAGGTTTTCACGCTGATCGGGCCGAACGGTGCGGGCAAGACGACGGTGTTCAACCTCATCAGCCGCATCTACACGCCGACCACCGGCGAGATCGTGTGGCACGGCGAAGCGGGAAGGCCGATCGCGCTGACGCAGCAGGCGCCGCACGCGATTGCGGCACTGGGCATCGCGCGCACCTTCCAGAACATCGAGCTCTTCGAGCATGCGACGGTGCTGCACAACCTGCTGATCGGCCGCCACACGCACCGGCGGACGGGCTTCTGGAGCGAGGTCTTCTTCACGCCGGCCACGCGGCGCGCCGAGATCGCGGCGCGCGAGAAGGCGGAGCAGGTGATCGACCTGCTGGACCTGCAGCACCATCGCGACTCGATGGTCGCGGGGCTGCCCTATGGCGTTCGCAAGGTGGTGGAGCTGGCGCGTGCGTTGTGCACGGAGCCGAAGCTGCTGCTGCTCGACGAGCCTTCGTCCGGCCTCAACGTGGAGGAGACGGCGGACATGGCCTTCTGGATCCAGGACATCCAGCATGAGCTGGGCGTGTCGGTGCTGATGGTCGAGCACGACATGTCGCTTGTGTCGAAGGTATCGGACCGGGTGCTGGCTATGAACCAGGGCGAGGTGCTGGCTACTGGCTCTCCCGGCGAAGTGCAGGCTGATCCTCGTGTTGTCGAGGCCTATCTGGGGACCGTGGACGACGTGAGCAGTTTGAGGAGGGTGGCGGCGTGAAAGCTTCGTTCGTTGCCTCTTTGGGGGCGCCCGGCATGCGGTGCGGCGCGGCCGCCCCCACTATGCCGGCCGCTTCGCGGCTACCCTGCGGTGCTCGCGTTTCGCGGGGTCTCGCAGAACTCGCTTCGCTCAAACAGCTGCCAGCCCTTGTCCGCGAAACGCTGCGCTCCTCGGCGGCACAGGGGGGGCGGCCGCGCCGCACCGCACACCGGGCTTGGCTGGGTGGTGGAGGGCGGACATGAGCGACACAGTCCTCCAGCTCATGAACGTCGAGAGCGCATACGGCCCGATCAAGGCCATCAGGGGCGTGAGCCTCAGGGTTCGCAAGGGCGAGATCGTGACGGTGCTCGGCTCGAACGGCGCGGGCAAGACGACGATCCTCAAGACCATCTCCGGGATCATCGATCCGCGCAAGGGCAGCATCGAGTTCCAGGGCGCGGACATCACCGCCAAGGACCCGGCCTACATCGTCCAGCAGGGCCTGAGCCACGTGCCTGAAGGCCGCGAGGTGTTCCCGCTGCTGTCGGTGAAGGACAACCTGCTGATGGGCGCCTACACCCGCAAGGACCGCGACGGCGTGGTGCGCGACATCGAGACGGTCTTCGGCTACTTCCCGATCCTGCGCGAGCGCGCGGCGCAGGACGCGGGCCTGCTGTCGGGCGGGCAGCAGCAGATGCTGGCGATCTCGCGCGCGATCATGGCGGCGCCGCATCTGATCCTGTTGGACGAGCCCAGCCTCGGCTTGAGCCCGAAGCTGACGAAGGAAATCTTCGAGATCGTGGTGCGCATAAACCGCGAGCGCGGTACCACGATCCTGCTGGTGGAGCAGAACGCCAACATGGCGCTCAACGCGGCGGACCATGGCTACGTGCTGGAGAACGGCCGCATCGTGATGGAAGACTCCTGCGAACGCCTGAGGGAGAAGGAGGACATCAAGGAGTTCTACCTCGGCATGAAGGACGACGGCGTGCGCGGCGAGCGGCGCTGGAAAAAGAAGAAGACCTGGAGATAGTCGCCATGCAGCAAGGACTCTGGGACCTGAACACCTTCGCGCCGAAGCTCGACGTGGTCGTGCCCGGCGACACCATCCCGGCGATGTTCTGGAACGCCGTGAAGCAGCGCGGCGACAACATCTGGATGCGGCAGAAGAAGCTCGGCATCTGGCGCAGCTGGAGCTGGCACCAGACGGCCGACGCGGTGCGAGAGATCGCGGCGGGACTGCAGGCCATCGGCTTCGCGCCGGGCGAGTGCGCGTCGATCCTGTCGAACACCGTCATCGAATGGGTGCTGGCCGACCTCGCGGTGCTCAGCTGCGGCGGCGTGTCCAACGGCATCTATCCGACCGATGCCGCCTCGCAGGTGCACTACCTCTGCGAGGACTCGCGCACCACCGTGCTCTTCGTGGAAGACGACGAGCAGCTCGACAAGGCGCTGGAGGTGCGCGCCGGCCTGCCGGGGCTGCGCCGCGTGATCGTGTTCGACATGGAGGGCCTGCGCGACCTCGACGACGCGGGCGTGATGAGCCTCGACGCGCTGCGCGCCCTCGGCCGCGAGCGCCTGGCGGCCGACCCGCAAACCGTGGATCGCACGGTCGCGGCCTGCCGTCCGGAAGACCTGGCCATCCTCGTCTACACCTCGGGCACGACCGGCAAGCCCAAGGGCGCGATGCACAGCCACGCGGGGCTGGTGTACACGGCGCGCGGCTACAACACGCTGGTGGCGCAGGACGACAAGGACGAGCGCATGTGCTTCCTGCCGCTGTGCCACATCGCCGAGCGCATGGGCGGCGAGTATTTCGCGATGTACACCGGCTCGATCCTCAACTTCGTCGAGAACCCGGAGACGGTGCCCGAGAACGTGCGCGAGATCGCACCCACCGTGTTCACTGCGGTTCCGCGGGTGTGGGAGAAGTTCTATTCCGGCGTGATGATCGCGCTGAAGGAAGCGAGCCCGCTGCAGCAGGCGGCCTACAGGTGGAGCATCGGCGTGGGCGAACGGATCGCCGAGCGCGTGCTGGCTGGCCAGCCGGTGGGGGCAGGGCTGAAGCTCAAGTTCAGGCTGGCGCGCGCGCTCGCGCTGGACAACGCGCGCAAGCTCATCGGCATCCACCGCTCGCGCTTCCTGGTGACGGGCGCGGCGCCCATCTCGCCGGAGCTGGTGAAGTGGTACCTCGCGCTGGGCGTGCCGATGCTGGAGGTGTGGGGCATGACGGAGTCGTGCGGCGCCTCCACCGCGGTGCCGGCCGCACGCATCAAGCCGGGCTCGATCGGGCCGGCCACCAGCTACAACGAGGTGCGCGTGGACCCGGCCACCGGCGAGATCCTGGTGCGCGGTCCCAATGTCTTCATGGGCTACCTCAACCTGCCGGAGAAGACGGCCGAGACCATCGACGCCGACGGCTGGCTGCACACCGGCGACGTGGGCGTGATGGACGAGGACGGGTATTTCCGCATCACCGACCGCATGAAAGACATCATCATCACGGCGGGCGGGAAGAACGTGACGCCCAGCGAGCTGGAGAACGAGCTCAAGTTCAGCCTCTACATCACCGATGCCGTGGTCATCGGCGACAGGAGGCCCTACCTCACGGTGATCGTCATGATCGACCAGGAGAACGTCGAGAAATTCGCGCAGGACAACGACGTGCCGTTCAGCAACTACGAGAGCCTGACGCGCGCCAAGGAAGTGCAGGAGCTGATCCAGGGCGAGATCGATCGCGTCAACGCCAAGTTCGCCCGCGTGGAGCAGATCAAGAAGTTCTTCCTGCTGGAGACGCAGCTCAGCGCCGAGGACGAGGAGCTCACGCCCACGATGAAGCTCAAGCGCAAGCTGGTGCAGGCCAAGTACGCGCAGCGCATCGAGGCCATGTATGGATAAGGCTCGCCCCCAGGCTTCGCGCACTTCGTGTCGCGCACGCCTTCCCCCTACCGGGGGCAACACCAGCGGCCCGGCAAAGCCGGTTCCGCGGTGTTTCTGGAAAAGGCCAGGCAGTGTGTTTTTCAACAGGCAAGGAGACAACGCAATGACGAAGCTCAAGACACTGACGACGCTGGCCGTGCTGGGACTGACCGCGACGCTCGCGTCCGCCCAGCAGCAACAGGGCGTGACCAAGGACGAGATCCGCATCGGCACCATCCAGGACCTGTCGGGCCCGCTCGCGGGCTTCGGCAAGCAGGCGCGCAACGGCATGCAGCTGCGCGTGGACGAGCTCAACGAGCAGGGCAACGTCAACGGCCGCAAGCTCAAGCTCTTCGTGGAGGACTCGGGCTACGACCCGAAGAAGGCGGTGCTGGCGGCCCAGAAGCTGGTGAACCAGGAGAAGATCTTCATCATGGCCGGCCACATCGGCACGGCGCAGAACATGGCGGCGATGCCGGTGCAGTTCGACAAGAACGTCATCAACTACATGCCCATCACCGCGGCGCGCGAGATGTACGAGCCGCTCAACCGGCTGAAGTATTCGTTCGCGGCCACCTACTACGACCAGATCCGGCTGGCGCTGCCGAAGATGATCAAGGACAAGGGCGCCAAGAAGGTCTGCACCATCTACCAGGACGACGAGTTCGGCCTGGAGGTGCAGCGCGGCGCCGAGGCGGGCCTGAAGGCCGCGGGCATGGAGCTGACGGAGAAGACATCGTTCAAGCGCGGCGCCACCGACTTCAGCTCGCAGGTCGCGAAGATGAAGGCCGCCAACTGCGACCTCGTGGTGCTCGGCACCATCATCCGAGAGACCATCGGCACCGTGGGCGAGGCGCGCAAGACCGGCTTCAACCCGACCTTCCTGGGCTCCAGCGCGGCGTACACCGACCTGATCCACAAGCTCGGCGGCAAGGCGATGGACGGCATCTACGCCACCATGACCGTGCAGAACCCCTACACCGACGAGCAGTCGCAGCCGCTGCGCTTCTGGGCCAACAAGTACAAGACCAAGTTCAACGAGGATCCGACGGTGTTCTCGGTGTACGGCTACGTGATCGTCGACTCGTTCATCAAGGCCGCCACCAAGGCCGGCCCGAACCTCACGACCGACAGCTTCATCAAGGCCATGGACAGCATGACCTTCGAGCCCGACATGTTCGGCAGCCCGAAGAGCACGTACACGGCCACCAAGCGCCTGGGCAACGACCAGTCGCGCCTGTCGCAGATCAAGGACGGGAAATGGGTCGTCGTGTCTGACTATGTGACACCATAGCGGGCACCATGCCCAATTACTGGTTGATGAAATCCGAGCCCGACGAGGTCTCGATCGACGATGCGCTCGCCGCGCCCGACGCCACCGTGGCCTGGACCGGCGTGCGCAACTATCAGGCACGCAACTTCATGCGCGACGGCATGAAGGTCGGCGACGGCGTGCTGTTCTATCACTCGAGCTGCCCGGAGCCGGGCATCGCCGGCATCGCGCGAGTGGCCTCGGGCATCAAGCCCGATCCGACGCAGTTCGATCCGAAGTCGCCCCACTACGACGCGGCGTCGAAGAAGGACGATCCGCGCTGGCTGCTGGTGGACGTGCAGGCGCTGCGCAAGACGCGCCTGCTGGCGCTGCCCGAGTTGCGCGCCAGGCCCGAGCTGGCCGAGCTGGTCGTGCTGCGCAAGGGCAACCGGCTGTCGATCACGCCGGTGGAGCCGGCGCACTGGAAGATCATCGAGAAGATGCTGGCCTGAACCAGCTGCCGGCTGTCGGCTTTTCAGCCGAGCTTGTTCAGGATCGGGAACAGCTTGCCGAGCCCGTCGGCCATCACCTCGACGGCGAGCGCGGCGAGGATCAGGCCCATCAGCCGGGTCATGATGTTGATGCCCGTCTTGCCCAGCACGCGTGCGATCGGCTGAGCGAGCGAGAAGGCCAGGGCGGTGGCCAGCGCCACCACCACGCCGTAGCCGACCAGGATCGCCAGCTCCCACAGGTGCTGCGCCTTGTCGGCGTAGATCACCACGGTGGAGATGGTGGCCGGCCCCGTGAGCAGCGGGATGGTGAGCGGCACCACCGCGATCGACGCGCCCATCGACGCCTTCACCTCGGTGGCGCGCAGCTCCTCGACGTTGGTCTTGCTCTCGGCAGGCTTGGCATTGAGCATCGACAGCGAGCTCATGAGCAGCAGCAGCCCCCCGCCGACCTGGAAGCTCGCGATGGAAATGCCGAAGAAGGACAGCAGCTGCAGCCCCAGCAGCGCGCTCACGGCGATCACCACGAAGGCGCTGAAGGCCGACATGCGCACCGTGTGGCGGCGCTGCGCGTCGCTGTAGCCCTGCGTGTAGTGGATGAAGAAGGGCACGATGGCCAGCGGGTTGACGATGGCCACCAGCGTCACCAGCGGCTTGATCAGGTCCATCGAGGTGCTCATGCTCAGCGGCCTCCGGTGACGTCGAGCAGGGCCGTGGTGGTGTAGCTCGCCTCGGGCGAGAGCAGCCACAGGATGGCGCCGGCGATCTCCTCGGCGGTGCCGGTGCGCTTCATCGGCACGGTCGGTGCGAGCTCGAAGGCGCGGTCGGGCAGGCCGCCCGAGGCGTGGATCTCGGTGTCGATCAGGCCGGGGCGCACCGCGTTGACGCGGATGCCTTCCTCGGCCACTTCCTTGGCCAGGCCGATGGTGAAGGTGTCGATGGCGCCCTTGCTCGCGGCGTAGTCGACGTACTGGCCCGGCGAGCCCAGCCGCGCAGCGCCGCTGGAGATGTTGACGATGGCGCCGCCCGAGCCGCCGTAGCGCGTGCTCATGCGCCGCACCGCCTCGCGCGCGCAGATGAAGCTGCCGATCACGTTGATGCGGAACATGCGCTCCAGCCGCGCGAAGCTCATTTCGTCGACGCGCGCAGTCATGTCGACCACGCCGGCGTTGTTGACCAGCGCGGTGAGGCGGCCGAAGCGGGCATCGACCTTCCGGAACATGGCCAGGACCTGTGCCTCGTCGCCCACGTCGGCCTGCACGGCCATGGCGTTGCCGCCGTTGTCGCGGATGGTGCGCACCACCTCGTCGGCGGCCAGGGAGTTGGTGGCGTAGTTGACGGCCACTGCGTAGCCGCGGCTGGCCGCGAGCAGGGCCGTGGCGGCGCCGATGCCGCGACCGCCGCCGGTGATCAATAGCACCTGGTCCAAAACCTACCTCCTGCAGAGAAACTGCGTGTCAGTTAAAACGACTGGCTTGGATTACATCACCCGGGGGCATGCGCATGAGCACCAAGACGATCGACTATTACTTTGCGCCACAGAGCCCATGGACCTACCTGGGGCATTCCCGCTTCGAGGCGATCGCCGCGGCCGCCGGTGCCACGGTGCGGGTGCGGCCCATCGACATGGGCAGCGTGTTCCCGGTGTCGGGCGGGCTGCCGCTGGGCAAGCGGGCGCCGCAGCGCCAGGCCTATCGGCTCGTCGACCTGGCGCGCTGCTCGAAATACCTGGAGCTGCCGCTGAACGTCAAGCCGAAGTTCTTCCCGGTGGCGAGCGACGACGCGGCGCGGCTCATCATCGCGGTCGACATGCACGACGGCACCGAGGCCGCGATGCGCATGTGCTCGGCGGTGTTCCAGGCCGTGTGGGTGCAGGAGCGCAACATCGGCGATCCGAAGGTCCTCGATTCGCTGGTGGTCGAATGCGGGCTGTCGCCCAAGCGCGGCGAGCAGTCGCAGAGCCAGGCGGTGCAGGAGCGCTACGAGGCCTACACGCAGGAGGCCATCGACATCCAGGTGTTCGGCGCGCCGAGCTACGTGATCGACGGCGAAATATTCTGGGGGCAGGATCGCCTCGACTTCGTCGAGAGGGCGCTGCGCGCGTAGGCCGGCAAATCATTCATTCGGTCCTCCCTTTCTTTATTCATTCATTCATCCGTTTGCCATCAAGGAGCAAGAAAACATGGGTCAATTCATCGATCTCAAGGCCAAGGACGGCCTGAGCTTTCCCGCCTACGTGGCCGAGCCGGCCGGCAAGCCGCGCGGCGCGGTGGTCGTGGTGCAGGAAATCTTCGGCGTGAACTCGCACATCCGCTCCGTGGCCGACGGCTACGCGGCCGAGGGCTACCTCGCCGTGGCGCCGTCGACCTTCCAGCGCGTCAAGCCGGGCGTCGAGCTCGGCTATTCGGAAGACGACATGAAGAACGGCTTCGGCCTGAAGACGGCGGTCGAGGCGCTGCCGGCGCCGGGCGTGCTGCAGGACATCGAGGCCGCGATCGCCTATGCGTCGAAGGCGGGCAAGGTCGGCATCGTCGGCTACTGCTGGGGCGGCCTGCTGACCTGGCGCGCGGCCGCGCTGCTGCCGGGCCTGTCGGCGGCGGTGCCCTACTACGGCGGCGGCATGACCTCGCCCGAGGAAACGGCGCGCCAGCCCAAGGTGCCGGTGCTGGCGCACTTCGGCAACCAGGACCACTGGATTCCGCTGGACACCGTCGAGGCGTTCAAGAAGGCGCATCCCGAAGTGGAAGTGCACGTGTACCCCGTGGGCCACGGCTTCAACTGCGACCAGCGCGGCTCCTATGACGCCGACGCGGCCAAGCTGGCGCGCGAGCGCACGCTGGCGTTCTTTGCGAAGCACGTCGGCTGACCCGCTACGGCTAAGAAGGGAAAAGCCCGGCATGCCGGGCTTTTTTCATGGTGCCGGTTTTCGCCTGGGGCCGTGCCCGTCGCCCACGCGGGTCTGCAGGAAGTCGAGCAGGGCCCGCAGCGCGGCGCTGTTGTGGCGCCGCTGCAGGTACGCCGCCGAGAGCCACATGTCCTTGCGCGTGTAGTCCTGCAGCACCGGCACCAGCTCGCCGTGCTCGATGTGCGACTGCACGAGGATCGAGGGCAGGTAGATCACGCCGAACCCGCGCATCGCCACGCGGATCAGCGGCGCGCCCTCGGTGCAGTCCATGCGGCTCTTGACGTGGACGTCCAGCGGCTGGCCGCCGTCGTCGAAGCGCCAGACAGGCTGGGCGCCGAGCAGCGAGTGCGTGAGGGCTTCATGGTTGGCCAGGTCGCGTGGGTGCTCGGGCTTGCCGTGCTTCTTCCAGTAGATGGGCGAGGCGCAGACCACCATCTCCATGCGCCGGAGCTTGCGCACGATGAGGTTGGCGTCTTCCACCGGGCCGCTGCGGATGTCGACGTCGATGCCCTCCTCGGCGAGGTCGACGGTGCGGTTGGTCAGCTGCAGGCTGATGCTCACGTCGGGGTAGTAGCGCATGAAGTCGGCCAGCAGGTTCGGGAACTCGCCGTTGCCCATGCCGTGCGGCGCCGAGATGCGCAGCCGCCCGCCGGGCTGGCTGGCGCGCTCCTGCAGCTCGGCCTGTGTGAGCTCGACCATCTCCAGCACCGGGGTGCTGCGCTCCAGCAGCAGCTGGCCGGCGTCGGTGAGGCTCACCGAGCGGGTGGATCGGTTCAGAAGTCGCACCCCGAAGCGGGTTTCCAGCTCGGCCACATACTTGCTGACGGTGGCCTTCGACATGTCCAGCCTCTTGGCTGCCTGGGAGAAGCTGCCGTGCGAGGCGACCTCCCGGAAGGTTCTGATCAGATCGAGGCTGTCCATGTGGATGAGTCCATTGTTTCCGTTTTGGGAACGCGATGGTTCGATTCTCCCGGGTTTTTCCTGACCGGTCTGGGCGACACTTGCGCTACGCGCCGACGTCGCCAGCCCGGCTGGACCGTTGGAAGGAACTGGAATGAAGACCCCGAAGATCATCGCCGCCGCTGCCCTGTCGCTCCTCGCCGCTTCCGGCGGTGCGCTGGCGCAGGGCTTCGAGCCTGTCCAGCCGCTCAAGGCCCTCACCAGCCGCAGTGCCGTGGCGGCCGAAGCCGATGCCGCGGCGCGCGACGGCAATGTCTATGGCGACGTGGTCGCGGCGCCGCTGACCTCCCGGCCCAGTTCCCGTGACCGGGCCTCGGTCCGCGCCGAGGCCGTGGCCGCCGCCCACGCGCCGAACCAGAACCTGGACCGCCGCGCCTTCGTCAACAGCGAAGTGCCTCCCCAGTTCGAGCGCGCCGGACGCTAGGCCGGAAGTCTTCCCTCAGCCAGGGCCGGGCCGGTGCGAACCGGGCCCGGCTTTTTGCTTTGCATGCCTTCATGTCGACATTGTTTCAATAGAGGAAACACGGTGTCTCTGAACCGAGTGTTCCGGCAACGCAGTTCCCCCGGAAACTCGCCGCACAGGCTCGCGGACCAGCAGGCCTGGTGGACGAACCATCCAACGAACACCCTAGGAGAAATGAACATGAAGACCTCGCAAATCCTCGCTGCCGCCACCCTCGCCCTGCTCGCCGCCACTGGCGCCCAGGCTGAAACCTACCAAGGCGTGAACACCGCCGTGTCGACCAAGAGCCGCGACGAAGTCAACGCCGAAGCCGTGCGTACCGCAGCGGCTCCGAACCAGAACGTCGTGCGCGGTTCGCGCGGTGCCGAAACGGTTGCCGTGTCGAAGGACCGCTCGATCGTCGAAGCCGAAGCCGTTCGCACCGCCTACGCTCCCGACCAGAACGTGACCAGTGGCTCGCGCGTCAACAGCAAGGTCGTCTCGACCATGCCCCACCCGATGGACGTGCGCGTCCAGGCCCAGCAAGGCGCCGGCGCCACCGCCAAGTAATTGAAGCGGTCCTCCGGACTGCAGCAATGAAAAAGGGCCACGCGAAAGCGTGGCCCTTTTCTTTTGGCGCGAAGCCTGGGTTCAGCGCGTGCGGGCGAGGTAGCGCTTGCGCCAGAACACGATTACCAGCAGCACCGCGATGACCAGCATGGAAGTCATCGCGATCCAGAAGCCGTCGGCCTTGTGCACCAGCGGGATGAATTCGAAGTTCATGCCGAAGATGCCGGCGATGAGGTTCAGCGGCAGGAACACGGCGGTGAGCACCGTCAGCACCCGCATGATGTCGTTGGCGCGGTGCCCCTGGACGCTGAAGTGCATCTGCACGGCCGTCTCGGCGTTCTGCTCCAGCCGGTGCACGTGGTGCACGACGCGCTCGATGTGCTCGAGCACGTCTCGGCTGCGGATCATGATGAGTTCGCGCTCGCGCTGCTCCACCTCGCCCTTGGGCACGGGGAGCGTCTCCAGCGAATCGATCCAGTCCTGCATGGCGGCGCGCTGGTCCTCGCAGATCTCGTCGAGGTGGTGCAGCGACTGGCGCGCCTCCATCAGCGCGCCCCAGTTGGTGAAGCGGCTGCGCGGGTCGATCAGCTCGCTTTGCCAGTGGTCGAGCTGCTTGGTGAGCTCGCGCCGCAGGTCGAGGTAGCCGTCGACGATCTGGTTGATCACGCGCAGCATCAGGTCCGCAGGGCTGGTCGGCAGGCGGGCCGAGGTGGCGCGCACGTCGAGCGCCGGGGCGCCGCCGTCGGGCGAGGCGGCGGCCAGCAGCCGGGCGGCGAAGGCGTCGCGCACTGCGCCGTCTTCCGGGTGCACCGAGAGCAGCACCCGGTCGAACACCGCGAAGCCGACCGGCCTGGTGTCGACACGGCGCAGCACGGGCGGGCCGCTGCGCGGCTGGCGGGGAGCCGCAGCCGGTGCCGGCAGTGGCGGGGCCTCGTTGGTGCTGCCCTTGCCGTTGCCCAGCGCCGCCTGGCCCTGACCGTTGGCCAGCCGCCGGAACACCAGCACGTCGTACAGCGAGGTGTAGTCGTAGTGCGAAGGAAGCTGGTCGTTGAGCAGGTCGGCCACGTGCAGGTCGACCAGCTGCGTCTTGCACAGCGTCTGCAGGATCTGCTGCACCTCGGCCAGCGAGGAGCGGAATTCATCCCGCGTGAGCGAGATCCAGAGATAGCCGCTGGCCCCGCAGGCACCCGGAACCGCGAGCGGTGCCAGCGCGGCGTGTTCGCTGACCTGCGAACGGTTGATTTCGAAGATGCGCATGCCCGGTTGCCGGCGCGCCGTTACTTCTGCAGCAGGCGCGCGGCGTCGAGCGCGAAATAGGTCAGCACGCCGTCGGCGCCCGCGCGCTTGAAGGCCAGCAGGCTTTCGAGCACCACGGCGTCGTGGTCGAGCCAGCCGTTCTGGGCGGCGGCCTTGAGCATGGCGTATTCGCCGCTGACCTGGTAGGCGAAGGTGGGCACGCGGAACTGGTCCTTCACGCGGCGCACGATGTCGAGGTAGGGCATGCCGGGCTTCACCATCACCATGTCGGCGCCTTCGGCGATGTCGATGGCGACTTCGCGCAGGGCCTCGTCGCTGTTGCCGGGGTCCATCTGGTAGACCTTCTTGTTGCTCTTGCCGAGCGTGGCGGCCGAGCCCACGGCGTCGCGGAAGGGGCCGTAGAAGGCGCTGGCGTACTTGGCGCTGTAGGCCATGATGCGCGTGTGGAAGTCGCCGCGGGCCTCGAGGGCATTGCGAATCGCGCCGATGCGCCCGTCCATCATGTCGCTGGGCGCCACGATGTCCACGCCGGCCTGCGACTGGGCGAGCGCCTGCTTCACCAGTACTTCGACGGTCGCGTCGTTGAGGATGTAGCCGGTGTCGTCGAGCAGGCCGTCCTGGCCGTGGCTGGTGTAGGGGTCGAGGGCGACGTCGGTCATCACGCCCAGTTCCGGAAAGCGCGACTTCAGCGCCCCCACCACGCGGGGAATCAGCCCGTCGGGGTTGAAGGCCTCGCGGCCGTCGGGCGTCTTGAGGCTGGCGTCGATCACCGGGAACAGCGCCATCACCGGAATGCCGGCTGCCACGCACTGCTCGGCCACGGGCAGCAGCAGGTCGAGGCTCAGGCGGTCCACGCCGGGCATCGAGGGGACGGCGTCGCGGCGTTTCTCGCCTTCCTGGACGAAGACCGGGTAAATCAGGTCGTTGGTCGTCAGCGCGTGCTCGCGCACCAGGTTGCGGGTGAAAGCGTCGCGGCGCAGGCGCCGCGGCCGCCCGGCGGGAAACATGGCCAGGGGGGAAGATGATGACGTCATATTTACAAAATTGTGCCTGAACCGTCTGTTTACGACTCCCTTGGCACGGGCGTTCGGTTGTCTGACAACTACGGAAAATAGTAGAACCAAGGTTTTCAGTTTTTTGCTTTAAATGTCAAAGAAAGTGGCCCAGTCGCTTGAAACCTTGTTTCGTCTTTGTTAAATTCTGAAGCGGGCGGCTTGCCGCCCCCCGCTTTTCCTCCCTGAGCGGGTGCCTTGATGTGTGACAGCAAAAGGGCTTCCCAGCCCGACGTGAAGACGTCGGGCTTTTTTTTGCCTGTCGTACGAGTGAATCGCCGCCCGAACAGAGCGGTGCCGCGGGGAGGGCGCCACTAAACTGCCCCCATGCTCTGGGTCAAATCTCTACACATCGTCTTCATCGCAAGCTGGTTCGCGGGACTGTTCTACCTGCCGCGGATCTTCGTGAACCTGGCGATGGTTCCTCCCGAGTCGGTGGCGGAGCGCGAACGCCTGCTGCTCATGGCGCGCAAGCTCCTGCGGTTCACGACCTTCCTGGCGGTTCCCGCGATCGGCTTCGGCCTGTGGCTCTGGCTGGGCTACGGCATCGGGCGCGGCCCCGGCAACGGCTGGATGCACGCCAAGCTCGCGCTGGTGCTGGTGGTGATCGGCTACCACCACGGCTGCGCGGTGCTGCTGCGCCGCTTCGTCGCCGGCGAGAACCGGCGCAACCACCGCTGGTTTCGCTGGTTCAACGAACTGCCGGTGCTGCTGCTGCTGGGCATCGTGATCCTGGTGGTGGTCAAGCCCTTCTGAGCCGGCACCGGGGCACACGGTGGATCGGCCGCAGCACAAGTCCGCCGCGCTCCCGCTGGCGCTCGCCTACGGGGCGTTGATCGTCTACGCCAGCCTGTACCCGTTCGCCGACTGGCGCGACCAGGGGATCGCGCCCTGGGCGTACCTGTGGGCGCCCTGGCCCAAATACTGGACGGGCTTCGATTTCGCGGTGAACGTCGCGGGCTACGTGCCCTTCGGCTTCCTTTGCGCTCTGGCGGTGCTGCGGACCGGGAAGGCCTCCCGCGTCTGGCACGCGGTGGCCCGGGCCACCGTGGCGGGAGCGGCGGTCTCCTTTGCCATGGAGACGCTGCAGAGCTACCTGCCGGCGCGCATTCCTTCCAACGTGGACCTGGGGCTCAATGTTTCGGGCGCGCTCGCCGGCGCCGTCGTGGCGGCGGGGCTCGAGAGGCTGGGGGCCGTGGCGCACTGGAGCCGGGCGCGCTCGCAGTGGTTCGCCGAGGACTCGCGCGGCGCGCTGGTGCTCCTGGCGCTCTGGCCCTTCGCGCTGCTCTTTCCGGCCGCCGTCACTTTCGGGCTGGGGCAGGTGTTCGAGCGGCTCGAGGTGGCGATCTCCGAGTGGCTTCTCGACACGCCCTTCATCGACTGGCTGCCGCTGCGGCAGTTCGAACTCGAGCCGCTGGTGCCGGCGGTGGAACTGCTGTGCGTGATGCTGGGCGCGCTGGTGCCATGCCTGCTGGGCTACCTGGTGGCGCGCTCGGTGGTCCAGCGCGCGGTGCTGCTGCCGTTGACGCTGCTGTCGGGCGTCGCGGCCTCCGCGTTGTCGGCGGCGCTGAGCTACGGGCCGGAACACGCCTGGGCCTGGCTGGGGCTGCCGGTGCAGGTCGGCATGGCGGCAGCGCTCTTCGCCGGCGTGCTGCTGCTGTTCGCGCCGCGGCGCCTGTGCGCGGCGCTGCTGCTGATGGGGCTGGTGCTGCAGCTGAGCCTGCTGAACCAGGCGCCCGAGAGCGCGTACTTCGCGCAGACGCTGGCCACCTGGGAGCAGGGGCGCTTCATCCGCTTCCACGGGCTGGCGCAATGGCTGGGCTGGGTGTGGCCCTATGCGGTGCTGGTCTACGTGGTGGCGGCCCTGTCGCGCCGCGGGCGGCGCGATGCGGCTCCTGTGGGCTGAGGGTGCGGATTGCTCGGCCGTCGACATGGCGAAGAGGGTGGTCACTAAAATCCGCCGATGCCCAGCTCCACTCCAGCCGCGCCGTCCGGCTACTACGGCCGCCACATCTTCTTCTGCCTGAACGAGCGCAAGAACGGCGAGGACTCCTGCGCCATGCACAACGCGCAGGAGGGCTTCGACCGCTGCAAGGCGAAGGTCAAGGCTGAGGGCCTGTCGGGGCCCGGCAAGGTCCGCGTCAACAAGGCCGGCTGCCTAGACCGCTGCGCAGGCGGGCCAGTGGCCGTGGTCTATCCGGAGGCCGTCTGGTACACCTTCGTCGACAGCGAGGACATCGACGAGATCGTCGAGTCGCACCTGAAGAACGGTCAGGTCGTCGAGCGGCTGCTGCTACCTCCGAACGTCGGACGCTGAACTTTTCCGCCGCCCCTCTGCTCGTACCTGCGCCAATGAATTCCCAGACAGAAAAGATCACCCTCCAGGGCGCCGCAGGCGCGATCGAAGTGCAGCGCGACCAGCCTGCCGGAACCCCGCGCGGCGTCGCGGTCATCGCCCATCCGCATCCGCTCTTCGGCGGCACGATGGACAACAAGGTGGTGCAGACGCTGGCGCGCGCCTTCGTCGCCACCGGCTGGACCACGGTGCGTTTCAACTTCCGCGGCGTGGGCGCCAGCGAGGGCGTGCACGACGAGGGTCGCGGCGAGCTGGAAGACATGCTGAACGTCATCGGCCAACTCGCCCCCGAAGGGCCGCTGGCGATCGCCGGCTTCTCCTTCGGTGCCTTCGTCGCGAGCGGCGCCGTCGCCCGGCTGTGGTCCGCGCGCGAGCTCCGGCAGATCGTGCTGGTGGGCACGGCGGCGTCGCGCAACAACGTCGCGACGCTGCCAGTGGAGGCGCACGAGCGCACGCTGGTGGTCCATGGCGAGGCCGACGATACAGTCGCGCTGTCCGCAGTGATGGACTGGGCTCGGCCGCAGTCACTTCCTGTCACAGTCATCCCCGGGGGCGGCCATTTCTTTCACGGACAATTGCCGCTGCTCAAGGGTCTGGTCGTCCGCCATCTGCGCGCGGACATCGCTTGAAAGCCGCTCCGGCTTGTTTTCGTCTCTTTCCGAACTCCCAATGAATCTTTTTCTTGGCGCGCTCCGCGCGCTGGTCTTTACCGCCGCCGCTTCCTTCAGCCTGCTCGCCGCCGCCCAGATGCCGGCGCCGCCTGAAATCGCCGCGCGCAGCTATCTGCTGCTGGACGTGACCGCGAACCAGATCCTGGCCCAGAAGGACATCGACAGCCCGGTCGAGCCGGCCTCGCTCACCAAGCTGATGTCCGCCTACCTGGTGTTCGACGCCCTGCGCACCAAGAAGATCACGCTGACCCAGACCCTGCCGGTCAGCACCCGCGCCTGGAAGATGCCCGGCTCGCGCATGTTCATCGACCCCAAGATGCAGGTGCCGGTGGAAGACCTGATCAAGGGCCTGATCGTGCAGTCGGGCAACGACGCCACCGTCGCCCTGGCCGAAGGCGTGGGCGGCACCGTGGAGCATTTCGTCGAGATGATGAACGCCCAGGCCAAGGTGCTGGGCATGAAGAACACCACCTACAAGAACCCCGAGGGCCTGACCGCGCCCGGCCACACCACCACGGCCCGCGACCTGAGCATCCTGGCGACCCGCCTGGTGCGCGACTTCCCCGAGGAAGCCAAGTACTACGCCATCAAGAAGTACCGCTACCCGGGCACTCCGTCGACCAACGACACCAATCGCAACATGCTGCTGTTCCGCGACCCGACCGTCGACGGCCTGAAGACCGGGCACACCGAAGCTGCCGGCTACTGCATGATCGCCACCGCCAAGCGCGACTTTCCCAACCTGACGGGCGGGCGCCGCCTGCTGTCGATCGTCCTGGGCACCACGGGCGAGACCGTGCGCGCCAACGAGTCGCAGAAGCTGCTGAACTGGGGCTATACGGCCTATGACGCCGTGCGCCTGTTCGACGGCGGCCAGCCGGCGGCCACTCCGGCCGTGTGGAAGGGCAAGGCCAATGTGCTGAAGCTGGGCCGTCCCGATCCCATCGTTGTGGCCGTGCCGGCCGGCTCGGCCAACAAGATCAAGACCCAGGTGTCGCGCCCCGACCCGCTGGTGGCGCCGTTCACCAAGTACCAGCCGGTCGGCTCGCTCAAGGTCACGCTGGACGACCAGCCCCTGGCCGACGTCCCGCTGGTGGCCCTGGAACCGGTCGAGCAGGCCGGCATCTTCGGCCGTGCCTGGGACGCCCTGCGGCTCTGGATCAAGTAGCCTGAAGGGCCCGAAAAGCCATCGGCAGGCCTGCGGGCCCGCCCGGCTTTGCCGTTTTCAGACTCGTTTGCTATACTCGTGGGCTTTTCGGAATTTTCCGAAGGGTTTCACGTTTTCGTCATTCCCGGCCTCCTTGAGTCACGACAAGGGCGGTTTCACAGCCAGGGCCGGGGCGTTTCTCGTTTTGGGGACTTTTTAATTCATGCCAACCATCAATCAACTGGTGCGTCAGGGTCGGACGGTCGAAAAGATCGCTTCGAAGAGCCCTGCCATGCAGAACTCGCCGCAACGTCGCGGTGTCTGCACCCGCGTCTACACCACGACGCCCAAGAAGCCGAACTCGGCTCTGCGTAAAGTTGCCAAGGTCCGCCTGACCAACGGCTTCGAAGTCATTTCCTACATCGGCGGCGAAGGCCACAACCTCCAGGAACACAGCGTCGTGCTGGTCCGCGGCGGTCGTGTGAAGGACTTGCCCGGTGTGCGCTACCACATCGTTCGTGGCTCGCTCGACCTGCAAGGCGTGAAAGACCGCAAGCAGTCGCGTTCCAAGTACGGCGCGAAGCGTCCCAAGAAGGCTTAAGCCTTCCTGTCGTCAAAAACAAACGGTGTTCGGTTACCTTGGCGGGTACATCGAACGTAGTGACCCACTGTCGGGTCGAGTAAGTGAGAGTCCCGCTTGACTCTCGCGGTGCCGGAAACGGTGCCAACTGAAGCAAAGAGGTTAGAAAAATGCCACGTCGTCGCGAAGTCCCCAAACGTGAAATCCTGCCGGATCCCAAGTACGGCAATGTCGAGCTGTCCAAATTCATGAACGTGATCATGGAAGGCGGCAAGAAGGCTGTTGCCGAGCGCATCATCTATGGTGCCCTCGACTTCATCGAGAAGAAGAATCCTGACAAGGATCCGCTCGAAGCGTTCACCATCGCCATCAACAACGTGAAGCCGATGGTCGAAGTGAAGTCGCGCCGCGTCGGCGGTGCGAACTACCAGGTGCCGGTCGAAGTCCGTCCCGTCCGCCGCCTCGCCCTGTCGATGCGCTGGATCAAGGAAGCCGCCCGCAAGCGCGGTGAGAAGTCGATGGCCCTGCGTCTGGCCAACGAACTGATGGAAGCCACGGAAGGCCGTGGCGGCGCGATGAAGAAGCGCGACGAAGTGCACCGCATGGCAGAAGCCAACCGCGCATTCAGCCACTTCCGCTTCTAAAAACCAAACTTCGCTTGGGCGTTGGGTGTCGAGTGACGGGCTTTCAGCCTGTACTCGAGGCCCAGCGCTCAACGCATTTAACCCGAAAGTAAATCATGTCCCGCAAGACCCCCATCGAGCGCTACCGCAACATCGGCATCTCCGCGCACATCGACGCTGGCAAGACCACGACGACCGAACGCATCCTGTTCTACACCGGTGTGAACCACAAGATCGGTGAAGTGCACGACGGCGCCGCCACGATGGACTGGATGGAGCAAGAGCAAGAGCGCGGTATCACGATCACCTCGGCTGCCACCACCTGCTTCTGGAAGGGCATGGCCGGCAAGTTCGACGAACACCGCATCAACATCATCGACACCCCCGGCCACGTGGACTTCACCATTGAAGTCGAGCGCTCGATGCGCGTGCTGGACGGCGCCGTGATGGTGTACGACGCCGTCGGCGGCGTGCAGCCCCAGTCGGAAACCGTCTGGCGCCAGGCCAACAAGTACAAGGTTCCGCGTCTCGCGTTCGTCAACAAGATGGACCGCACCGGCGCCGACTTCCTGCGCGTTCGCCAGATGATGATCGACCGCCTGAAGGCCAACCCCGTCGTGATTCAGATCCCGATCGGTGCCGAAGAGCACTTCCAGGGCATCGTCGACCTCGTGAAGATGAAGGCGATCATCTGGGACGAGGACAAGGGCGTGACCTTCCAGTACGGCGACATCCCGGCCAACCTGGTCGATGTCTGCAACGAATACCGCGAAAAGCTGGTCGAAGCGGCTGCCGAAGCCAGCGAAGACCTGATGAACAAGTACCTCGAAGGCGGCGAGCTGTCGGAAGAGGAAATCAAGAAGGCCCTGCGCCAGCGCACCATCGCCGGCGAGATCCAGCCGATGCTGTGCGGCTCGGCCTTCAAGAACAAGGGCGTGCAGGCCATGCTCGACGCCGTCGTCGAATACATGCCCTCGCCGCTGGACATCCCGCCGGTGGCCGGCGTGTCGGAAGACGACGAGCCCACCACTCGCAAGGCCGACGACAACGAGAAGTTCTCGGCCCTGGCGTTCAAGCTTATGACCGACCCGTTCGTGGGCCAGCTGACCTTCGTGCGCGTCTATTCGGGCGTGCTCTCGAAGGGCGACAGTGTCTACAACCCGGTGCGCGGCAAGAAGGAACGTATCGGCCGTATCGTGCAGATGCACGCGAACAACCGCGAGGAAGTCAGCGAAATCCGCGCCGGCGACATCGCCGCCTGCGTGGGCCTGAAGGACGTGACGACCGGTGAAACGCTGTGCGATCCGGAAGCCGTCGTGACGCTCGAGCGCATGCACTTCCCCGAGCCGGTGATCCGCCAGGCCGTGGAGCCGAAGAGCAAGGCCGACCAGGAAAAGATGGGTATCGCACTGGGCCGCCTGGCACAGGAAGACCCCTCGTTCCGCGTCAACACCGACGAAGAATCGGGCCAGACCATCATCGGCGGCATGGGCGAACTCCACCTCGAAATCATCGTGGACCGCATGAAGCGCGAATTCGGCGTGGAAGCCAACGTCGGCAAGCCGCAGGTGGCCTACCGCGAGACGATCCGCAAGACCGTCGAGGAAGCCGAAGGCAAGTTCGTTCGCCAGTCGGGCGGCAAGGGCCAGTACGGTCACGTGGTGCTGAAGATCGAACCCCAGGAAGCCGGCAAGGGCTTCGAGTTCGTCGACGCCATCAAGGGCGGTGTGGTTCCTCGCGAATACATCCCCGCGGTCGAGAAGGGCATCGTGGAAGCGCTGGGCCAGGGCGTGCTGGCGGGCTACCCCGTCGTGGACGTCAAGGTCACGCTGCACTTCGGTTCGTACCACGACGTGGACTCGAACGAAATGGCGTTCAAGATGGCCGCGATCTTCGGCTTCAAGGAAGGTGCCCGCAAGGCCAACCCCGTGATCCTCGAGCCGATGATGGCCGTGGAAGTCGAGACGCCTGAAGACTACGCCGGCAACGTGATGGGCGACCTGTCGTCCCGCCGCGGCATGGTGCAGGGCATGGACGACATGGTCGGTGGCGGCAAGGCCATCAAGGCAGAAGTGCCGCTGTCGGAAATGTTCGGCTACTCGACCACGCTGCGTTCGATGTCGCAAGGCCGTGCAACGTACACGATGGAGTTCAAGCACTACGCCGAAGCTCCGCGCAACGTCGCCGAAGCCATCGTGGCCGCTCGCGCCAAGTAAGCTTTCAAAAGAACCAGGGGCCGCGCACTGCGCGGCCCTTCCTGTCTGCGATCCGGTGCCGCCCTGTTCCCGTGCGGGGCGAACCAGCAACCGGATGCAGACATAAAACCAATACACGGGACTGCTCTTTCAAGGATTGAAAAATGGCAAAAGGTAAATTCACCCGCACCAAGCCGCACGTGAACGTGGGCAC
>NZ_JBQEQC010000028.1:0-88085 GCF_052044195.1 Variovorax sp. 22077 | reverse complement strand
AGATCACTGCTGCGAGCCAGGAGCAGACCTCCGGCATCGAGCAGATCAACCAGGCCATTACCCAGATGGACCAGGTCACGCAGCAGAACGCCGCTCTGGTCGAAGAGGCTTCCGCAGCGGCCCAGTCGCTGCAGGAGCAGGCCGGCAGTCTCGTCAAGTCCGTGAGCATCTTCAAGCTCGACGCGAACGCCGTCGCCGCCGTGCGCCCCGGGTTCACGCGCATCACGCCGATCCCCAAGCCGGCCAAGCCCGCGGCGAAGCGGCCGGCCAAGGCCCTGCCGACCCGCAAGGAGCCCGCTGCTTCCCCGCAACTCGCCATGGCCGGTGACGCCAAGGGCGACTGGACCGAATTCTGAAACCACGTAGGAGGAGTCGATGAGTCTGAAGAACCTGAAAATCGGAACCCGCCTGGGCCTCGGCTTCGCGGCCGTGTTGCTCCTGATGGCGGCCATCGCGGCCACCGGCATGATGCGGCTGGCCAGCGTGGGCGCGGCGACCGAGGACATGATGCAGCGCGCGCTGGTCAAGGAGCGCCTGGCCGCCCAGTGGTCCGTGCTGCTGGGGCCGGCGGTCGCCAATTCCTTCGCGATGGTCAAGGCGACGGATCCCAAGGCGGTGGCCTACTTCGAGAAGGCGCGTGCCGACAAGTCCGCGCAGATCAATCCGGTGCAGAAGAAGCTCGAGGAGATGCTGACCTCGCCCGAGGAGAAGAAGCTGTATTCCGCCATCGCCGAACCGCGCAGCGTGGTGCTGACCGTCATCGGCAACATCAACAAGCTCAAGGCCGAAGGCAAGGACGAGGAAGCCGCGGTGATGGCCGATACGCAGTTCGCCTCTGCGCTTGCCGTCTATGAGGAAGCTGTCGCCAAGCTCGCCGCCTTCCAGCGCGAGCGCATCGACGAGCTGGCCAAGGGCATCGATCGGGACCACCAGAGCGGCGAGACGCTCCTGCTGGCGCTTTCGATCGTTGCACTGGTGCTGGGCGCCTTGCTCTCCTGGCGCCTGACCGTGGGCATCGTCCGCCCGCTGGGCCATGCGGTTGAAGTGGCCGAAACGGTGGCGGCGGGCGACCTGAGCGCCAACATCACGGTCGACAGCCGTGACGAGACCGGCAAGCTGATGCACGCGCTGCGCGAGATGAATGCGAGCCTTGCGAAGGTGGTGGGCGAAGTGCGCACCGGCACCGAGACCATCGCGACGGCGTCGGCGCAGATCGCATCGGGCAATCAGGATCTTTCGTCGCGTACGGAAGAGCAGGCGAGTTCGCTCGAGCAGACGGCGGCGTCGATGGAAGAACTGACCTCGACAGTGAAGCAGAACGCGGACAACGCGCGTCAAGCCAACCAGCTGGCCGTATCGGCCTCCGAAGTCGCGGTCAAGGGCGGCAGCGTCGTGTCCCAGGTGGTCGACACCATGGGCTCGATCAATGCGTCGTCCAAGAAGATCGTCGACATCATCGGCGTGATCGATGGCATCGCGTTCCAGACCAACATCCTCGCGCTGAACGCGGCAGTCGAGGCAGCCCGCGCAGGTGAGCAAGGCCGCGGCTTTGCAGTCGTTGCTTCCGAAGTCCGCAGCCTGGCCCAACGCTCCGCTGCAGCAGCCAAGGAGATCAAGACCCTGATCGGCGACTCGGTCGAGAAGGTCGAGGAAGGCAGCAAGCAGGTCGAGGAAGCCGGCCGCACCATGGACGAAATCGTGGGCAGCGTGAAGCGCGTGACCGACATCATGGGCGAGATCACTGCTGCGAGCCAGGAGCAGACCTCCGGCATCGAGCAGATCAACCAGGCCATTACCCAGATGGACCAGGTCACGCAGCAGAACGCCGCTCTGGTCGAAGAGGCTTCAGCAGCGGCCCAGTCGCTGCAGGAGCAGGCCGGCAGCCTCGTGCGCGCGGTCAGCATCTTCAAGCTCGACGCGAACGCCGTCGCCACCGTGCGCCCCGGGTTCACGCGCATCACGCCGATCCCCAAGCCGGCCAAGCCTGCACCGAAGCCGCCCGCCAAGGCGCTGCCCACGCGCAAGCAGCCCGCGGCCGCCCCGCAGCTCGCCATGGCCGGCGACGACAAGGGCGACTGGACCGAGTTCTGACGCGCAGGGCCCTCAACTTTCGGTGGCAGCCGCCGATATAGACAAAGAGGCGCCGGCGCGGCCGGTGCCAATCGACTTACACCTCTCATCGACAGGCAGAGCCATATGTCCGGAAGTTTGTTCTACACGGGTCTCAGCGGCCTCGGCGTCGCCCGCTCGGCGCTGATGACCACGGCCCACAACACGGCCAACGCCTACACCGCCGGCTACAGCCGCCAGGTGTCCGAGATCGCGACCGGCAGTGCCATCGCCAGCGGCTCCGGCTTCATCGGGTCGGGCGCCAACGTCTCGACCATCTCGCGCAGCTACGACCGCTACCTGACGGCGCAGCTCTCCTCGGCGCAATCGGCCTCGGCCGCGCTGGCCACCAACAGCACGCAGATCAACCGCATCGATACGCTGCTGGCCGACAAGACCTCGGGCATCGCACCGCTGATGCAGAGCTTCTTCACCAGCATCCAGGGCGTGGCCAACACGCCGGCCGACCCGGCCGCGCGCCAGCAGATGATCAGCTCGGCGCAGGCGCTGGCCAACAAGTTCCGCGCGACCGACCAGTACCTGTCGGACCTGAACTCCTCGGTCAACGAGCAGATCGTCGGCAGCGTCGACCAGATCAACACCTACGCGAGCAAGATCGCCAGCCTCAACCAGCAGATCAGCCAGATCAGCGCCATGGCCGGCGGCCAGCCGCCCAACGACCTGCTCGACCAGCGCGACCAGCTCGTGAGCCAGCTGAGCCAGGTGGTCGACGTGAAGGTGCTGCAGCAGGACAACGGCAAGTACAACGTGTTCATCGCCACCGGCCAGTCGCTGGTGGTGGGCGACTACGCCTCCACGATGGCCGCGGTGAACTCCGCCGCCGACCCGACACGCAAGGCCGTGGCCCTGCAGGGCTTTGCCGGCAACACGGCCGAGCTGCCCGACGGCGCCATCACCGGCGGCGTGCTCGGCGGCCTGCTGTCCTTCCGCAACGAAACGCTCATCCCCACGCAGAACGCCATCGGCCGCCTCGCAATGTCGGTGTCCGACACGGTGAATGCGCAGCACAAGCTGGGCGTGGACCTGAACGGCGCCCTGGGCAAGGACTTCTTCACGCAGTCGGTGCCGGGCGCGATCTCCAACAGCAGGAACACGGGCAACCTGCAGCTCGACGCGACGCTGTCCGACGCGTCGAAGCTCACGACCAGCGACTACAGCGTGAACGTCACCGACGTGGCCGGCACGCTCACCTACACGGTCACCCGGCTTTCGGACAAGACCTCGATGGGCAGCTTCACGACCTTCCCCATCACCTTCGACGGCGTGAGCCTCTCGGCGGGCAGCGGCACCGCGCAGGCGGGCGACTCTTTCCTGATCCAGCCCACGCGTACCGGCGCACGCGACCTCGACGTGCTGACGCGCGACGCTGCCAAGGTGGCGGCCGCATCGCCCGTCATCACCGGCAAGGCCGCGGGCAACAAGGGCTCCGCCGCGCTGGGCGCGGCCACCGTGGACGCGAGCTATCCCTCGACGCCGCTGGCCGGCACGGTCACGCTGAGCTTCGATGCGGCCTCCGGCAACCTCTCGGGCTTTCCCGCGAGCTCGCCGGTGACGGTCACCCTGGCCGACGGTACCAGCACCACCTATGCGGCCGGTGCGCCCGTGCCCTACACCGCCGGCGCGAAGATGAGCTTCGACGGCATCACCGTCAGCATGACCGGCGCTCCCGCGCAGGGTGACACCTTCACCATCGGCAACAACACGGCCGGCGTTTCCGACGGCAGCAACGCGCTGCTGCTGGGCGCGCTGCAGCGCAAGACCACCATGGCCAACGGCACCGCGACCTTCAACGGCGCGTACTCGCAGATCGTGAGCGACGTGGGCAACCGGGCCATGGCGGTCAAGGTGGCGGCCACCACGCAGGACAGCGTCACCAGCCAGATCAAGGCCAGCCAGCAGGCCATCTCGGGCGTGGTGCAGGACGAGGAAACCGCCAACCTGCTGATGTTCCAGCAGATGTACCAGGCCAACGCGAAGGTGATCCAGACGGCATCGACCATCTTCGACACCATCCTGGGCATCCGGGGCTGAGCCCGCCGGCAGCTTATCCAGGCTCTTCAAAGACAAAGATTCAAGGCAAGGCAGGCACAGCGATGCGCATCAGCTCCCAATCCTTCTACGAACAGAACGTCATGGCCATGGGCCAGCAGCAGCAGCGGCTCTTCAGGGTGCAGCAGCAGTTGTCGACGAACTCCAAGTTCCTCACCGCTGGCGACGACCCGGTGGCCGCGGCCCGCTCGCTGGGAGTCAGCCAGTCGCTGTCGGAGATCTCGCAGTACGCCACCAGCCGCCAGCGCGCGGCGCTGTCGCTGTCCACCGAGGAGAACGCGCTCAACTCGGTGACCTCGATCCTGCAGAACATCAAGACGCTGACGGTGGCCGCAGGCAACGGCACGATCTCGGATGCCGACCGCGCCTCGCTCGCCACCACCATCCAGAGCGCCTACGACCAGCTCGTCGGCGTGGCCAACACCGACGACGGCAACGGGCAGTACCTGTTCGCCGGCTTCAAGAGCGGCTCGCCGCCGTTCGTGGCGACGGCCGGCGGCGGCGTGCAGTACGTGGGCGACCAGGGCCAGCGGCTGATGCAGGTCGACGTGGCGCGCCAGATGCCCACCTCGGACGACGGCCGCACCATCTTCCAGTCGGTGCAGGGCAGCGCGGGCTACGTGGCCTCGGCCGCCGCCGGCAACACCGGCACGGGTGTGTTCAGCCCCGTGAGCGTGACCAACACCACCGACCCCAACTACGGCAAGGACTTCACCATCACCTTCAACGCCACCGACTACACGGTGACGACGAAGGACACGCCCCCCGTGGTCGCGGCCACGGGCCCGATCTCGCCGAACACGCCGATCTCCTTCGGCGGCGTTCAGATCAAGTTCACCGGCACGCCGGCCGCGGGCGACAGCTACGATGTCTCCACCGCGAAGAACGCCGGCACCGACGTGTTCGCGGCCATCGGCGAGCTGGTGACCGCACTGCGCACGCCGCTGGCCGGCGGCGGCGCGGCCGCGCAGGCCAAGCTGCAGAACGCGTTGAGCACCGCCAACGCCAAGGTGACGAACGCGCACGACAATGTGCTCACCGTGCTGTCGTCGGTCGGCTCGCGCCAGAGCGAGATCGACGCGCTGGACTCGGGCGGCGCGGCGCGCAAGCTGCAGGAGGACGCGTACCGGTCGTCCATCGAGGACCTCGACCCGTACAGCGCGATCGCCGAGTTCTACCAGCGCCAGACGTCGCTGCAGGCGACGCAGATGACCTTCGCCAAGCTCAACAGCATCTCGCTGTTCAACTACCTGTAGCGCATCGGGAGGGCCACCGCTGACCCGGCCTGGCGGCTTTCGATCAAACAAGGAGAGCTGCCGGAACGCCGCGGCCGGCGGCGTGAACGCGTGCCGCGCGCGGTACAGGCGCAGGCACGAGGAGTAGATGGATGTCCGCGACGGCGCGGGCAGCATGACGCGAAAACCTGGGAGCACGAGCGTGTGGGAATTCGTTCTTTCCGCGTGGAAGGCCGAGCTGGTCAACTATCCCATTCTGCTGATGCAGTCGGCGGCGATGCTGGGCGTCTTCAGCCTGGTGCTGATGCTGTCGAAGACGTCGGAAGCGGTGCTGCACACGCGCGCCAGCTTCTACGGCTGGACGATGGGCCTGACCGGCTTCGTGCTGCTTGCGATGGCGTTCCAGCTGATGAATCTGCCGTCCAAGCCGTACATCGGCTCCGACCTGCTCTTCATGGCCGGCCTGCTGGGCGGCTGGCGCGGCGGGGGCATCTGCTGGGCGCTTCTCGTGGGCGGCAGGTTCCTCTTCGGAGGAGCGCACCAGGCACCCGCGTTCTTGCTCGACATGTCCATGCTGGTCCTCGGCGGCATCGTCATGCACTACCGCATCGGCCACAAGCCGATCACCTCCTTCGACTGGCGCGACGTGCGCAACGCATGGCTGGTGCGGGTGGCGTTCTCCATGCTCGCCACCGGGCTGATCCACGTCTTCGCGCTGGTTCCTGCGCACGTCAATGCGCGCGTCTTCGCGCTTCGCATCCTCGGCTGCACACTGTCGCTGCTGATCATCGGCTGCATGCTTGCCCTGCTGCGCAGGGACGCGAGGGAACGCGAGTCGCACGCCCGCGCGCTGGCCATGTCGCGCACCAACCTGCTGACGGGGCTGCCGAACCGGCTTGCGCTCGGTGAATTCCTCGAGGAGCTGCTGGTGATCGACGCCAGGCAGCACGTGCTGATGACCTTCCAGGTCGCGAACCTCAAGGAGATGGTCCGCGCGCTCGGCCACGACTGGACGGACCATTTCTGGGGGCAGCTTTCCTCCAACCTCACCCGGGGCCAGGCGGGACGGACGCTCGAAGCCTTCAACCCGCGCAGCTACCAGCTCAGCGATCTTTCGCTGACCGTGGTGCTGCAGGGCGCGTCGCTGGAATGGATGGAGCAGGAGCAGATGGCGCCGAGGGTGCAGGCGGAAGTGGTGGCGACGCTGCGCAACACCCACGTCGCCTACATGCAGCTGCAGCTGCGCATCGGCGTCTCGAACGTGCGGATGGAGACGCACGTCAATGTCGCCTCGATCCTGCGCGATCTGAGCCTCGCGCTGCACAGCAACGAGCAGATGGTGCGCTACTTCCATTCGTCGTTCGCGGACCAGTCCGAAAAGGACGAAGACGTGCGCCGCCAGCTGATCGACTGGATCCATACGGCGAACCCGCCGATGCAGTACCAGCCCAAGTTCCACCTGATGACGCGCCACGTGTGCGGGGCCGAGGCGCTGCTGCGGGCGCAGTCGGTGAAGCAGCAGCCGCTGGCGCCGCCCTACGTGATCGAGATCGCGACCCGCCACCAGCTGCTGTCGCAGTTCGAGTGGTGCACCCTGGAGGTGGTCGCGCGCGACATCAAGCGCTGCCTCGCTGCCGGCTACCCGATACCGCTGGCCGTCAACATCTCCGCGACCACGCTGACGCTGCCGCGCTTCGGCGATCGCGTGCTGGCCTTCCTCGACCTTCTGAGCGTGCCGCCGCGGCTTCTGTTCATCGAGATCACCGAAAGCGGGCACGTGCCCGACGTGGAAACGGTGCGCGCCAACATCGTCGTGCTGCAGCGCGCGGGTGTGGGCCTCTCGCTCGACGATTTCGGCACCGGCTATTCGGCCTTGACTACGCTGGCGACCATCCCGTTCACGGAGGTGAAGATCGACCACAGCATGATTGCGCGTATCGATCAGCCGCGTATGCGAGAGGCCGTCGCGCTCGCACTGGAGAGTGCGACACGCTACAACGCCACGCTCGTCGCGGAGGGTGTGGAAACCGAAGCCCAGTCGGCGCTTCTGTTGGAGATGGGCGTGCTCTATGGCCAGGGCTATCTCTTCTCGAAGGCGATTTCGATGGACAAGCTGATCCACATGACCCGTCGCAAAGGTGCGTTCTGTGCGGATGGAACGCTCCGGAGCCCCAAGCCGGCAGGACTCTGAGGCTAAGTGCCGGCTCTTTCGCACGGCCTCCGGACCGCTTGAACGGCGAGAACCAAAATGTTGCAGGTCTCCGATCATGATCATTTGCTACCCATCCGTCGAAGAGCGGGCCCGGCTTGAAGACTTTCTTCGGCTCATCAAGCCGATCTCCGTGGGCGTCCAGGCGCTCGGGTTGCTGTCTTGGGGCGTGGCATGGTGGCTCGCTGACCCGGGCTATCGATACGTGGCCTGGCACCTGGTGCTGCTCGCATGCTGCGTTGCGCTCTGCATCGCCGGAAGCTGTGCGACACGGTTCCTGTCGCTCTTCTCGATCGTTTCCGTCTGGCTGTTGTGCCTGGGTTTTTCGATGCTCATGGAAAAGAGCCCCGATCGCGCAGTGTGGGCAATCTCCATGAGCGTGATGGTCTCGGTGGTGAGCGCGCCGCTCTTTTCCCGGTTGAGCCTGCTGGCGCTCGCGAGTTCGGGGGCGTGGCTGATCATGGGACGAGGCGAATGGGTAGGCACTCCCCATGGCCTGGACGCCGGCTGGACCTTGCTGATGCCCTGCGGGACCATCATGATGGGTCTGCTGATGAACATCATCTTCACGACCCTGCATCGCGAGAGCCTGCGGTTGCGGCAGGAGCTCGAACAGCTTGCCTACAAGGACATGCTCACGGGCATGGCCAACCGCCGCAAGCTGCTGGCCGACGCCCGGCAACTCCACGAGCAAGGGCAGATCGGGGACGGATGCTTCCTGATGATCGACGTCGACGACTTCAAGAAGATCAACGACGACTTCGGGCATGCGGCCGGCGACCTGGCGCTGCAGCGCGTCGCGGCGGTGCTCAGGGAGGTCGCGCTCGACAATGTCTCCGGCAGGCTCGGCGGCGAGGAGTTCGGCATATTGCTTAAGGGTGGCGGCACGGCGCATGCGCAGTCGATGGCGGAGCGCATCATCGACCAGGTGCGCGGCATCCGCATCGAGGGCCGCCTCGTCACGGTCAGCGTGGGCATCTCCGGCGTGGGCCGCCATCGTGCTGCGTCCGAGCTGATGCGCGAAGCCGACGTGGCGCTGTACGAGGCGAAGCGCATGGGCAAGAACAGGTTCGCGCTGCACGGCGCGGCTTGACCCGCCGGCGGTGCGGGCGGGCATGCCGTCAACTCCATAATGCGTCGCCTCCAACGGAACCCGAAGCTGAAACCTCATCCCGCATGACAACTTCCCAAGACCTGACCCCTCTGCTCCTCGACGCCCTCGGCAAGCGCATCGACGATCCGGCTGCCGTCCGTCTGGCCGAAGCCCTCGGCAAGAAGCCGTTCAAGAACGCGACGCCGAGCAACAGCCCCGACATCGTCAATCGCAAGCTCGGCATCGAGGTCGGCACCAGCATGAATCTCAGCACTCGCTCGCATTTCCCGCCGCGCAAGGAGGGGCGCACCTGGGTGACCTGGGTCTCCCATGCCTTCGTCTATCCCAACTTCCGCGGCTCGCTGCCTGGCGGGTTCGACTGGAAGATGGATGACGCGGCGCTCAGCTCGCGCTTCATCCGGCGCGTCGAAGGCATGGTCGAGGAAGTGCGCTTCACGCTGCCGCCGCCGCGCGAAGGCCTTCGTGCCAAGGTCACGGTCGATTCGGACGGACTGCCGGAGGTCCTGCTGCTGGGCGTCGCGGAGGAGGAGACCTACGCGACCATGTACCCCGACAGCAAGCCCGAGCATTCGGTGGAGGACGCCTTCTTCGCAAGCTGGTGCGCATTGAACGGCATCCTGCGGGAAGACCGCCTTGCTGCCGGACGGCTCGATGCGCTGCGCCAGCGGGAGCTGTCACCCCTGGACTTCCTGTCTTCCGGCCTCGACGGACTGCTCTGCGAAAACGACGTGCGCCCGGAGCATGCGGCGTTCTGCCATGCCTACATGAACCGTCTGATGCAGCCGGGGGAGGCATCCGCTCTTCCCGACACGGAAGAGATATTCGGCGACAGCAACAACTGGCGCAAGCCGGGCGAAGCGATGACGCAGGACACCTGGGACAACTACGACCGCATCGCGCCGCGCTATGCGCAAAGGCTGGCCCAATGGGGCCGGGGCGAGATCCGCTCCAAGGTCGACTGGCCGGACCAGCCGGCTGCATCGGCCTGAGCCGGGGATGTGCCCGGGCTCCTGCGCTGACCCCCTCAGGGCCGCAGGCCCTGCGTGAAGCGCAGCATGCCCGCGATGCCTTGCGCGAACCGCGGCTCCAGGAAGGCGCCGAGGTTCGGCATCAGCAGCTGCAGCATGAAGATGCCCGCCAGCAGCGTCAGCGGAAAGCCCACCGCGAAGATGCTGAACTGCGGCGATGCGCGGTTCAGGATGCCCATGGCCAGGTTCAACGTGAGCAGCGCGGTGATGAGCGGCAGCGACAGCATCAGCCCGCTCGCGAAGATCTCGGCGCCGCCGAGCACCAGGTACATCCATCCGCCGGAAGCCAGCGGCGCATCGGCCACGGGCAGGGTCTGGAAGCTCTCGGACAGCGCGTTCACCATCAGCAGGTGTCCGTCGAGCGCCAGGAAGATCAGCATCGCGAGCATGTTCAGCAGCCGCGCCACCACCATGGTGCTGCCATGGCTCATCGGATCGAAGAAGGAGGCGAAGGACAGGCCCATCTGCAGCCCGATGTATTCGCCGGCCGCCAGCACCGCTGCAAACACCAGCCGCATGCTGAAGCCCATGGCCGCGCCGACCAGCACCTGCTGCACGATGATCCAGACGCCGCCCGCGGACACCACCGGCACGGCGGGCATCGGGCCTATGGCGGGAGAGACGACGAGCGCGAGCATCGCCGCCACGGCCACCTTCACCTGGCGCGGCACCCAGGGCTCTCCGAACACCGGCGCGGTGCTCACCAGCGCCAGCATGCGCACGAAGGGCCAGAGGAAGGCGACGATCCAGCCTTCGAGCTGCGCCGAGGTGACCGAGATGATCGACGGCGTCACGTCGCGAGCGGCCCTTCAGGCCAGCAGCTGCGGGATGCTGGCGAACAGGGCGCGCATGTAGTCCAGCATGCGGTCGAGCATCCACGGCCCCGCGATCACGAAGGTCGCGAACACCGCGAGCAGCTTCGGGATGAAGGAGAGCGTGGCCTCGTTGATCTGCGTGGCGGCCTGGAAGATGCTCACGATGAGGCCGATGATCAGCGCCACCAGCAGCAGCGGCGCGCCGATCAGCAGCGAGATCTCCATGGCCCGGTGGCCCATGGTCATGACGGATTCGGGGGTCATCTCTGCAAGGGCCCTATAGATAGAAGCTCTGCGCCAGCGCGCCGATCAGCAGCTGCCAGCCGTCGGCCAGCACGAAGAGCATCAGCTTGAAGGGCAGCGCGATGGAAGCCGGCGGCACCATCATCATGCCCATGGACATCAGCACGCTCGCCACCACCAGGTCGATGATGAGGAAGGGGATGAAGATGGTGAAGCCGATCTGGAACGCCGTCTTCAGCTCGCTGATGACGAAGGAGGGCAGCAGGATGCGCAGCGGCACGTCTTCGGGGCCCTGCATCTCGGGCACCTTGGCCAGCCGCGCGAAGAGCGCGAGGTCGCTCTCGCGGGTCTGCTTGAGCATGAAGGTCTTGAAGGGCGCGATGCCGCGCTCCATCGCCGCCTCGGCGCTGATCCTGTTCTCCGAGAAGGGCTTGTAGGCATCGCTGTAGGCCTTGTCGAGCACCGGGGCCATCACGAAGAAGGTGAGGAAGAGCGACAGGCCCACCAGGATCTGGTTGGGCGGCGAGGTCTGCGTGCCGATGGCGGTGCGCAGCAGGCCCAGCACGATGAGGATGCGCGTGAAGCTGGTCATCGACAGCAGCAGCGCGGGCAGGAAGGTGAGCGAGGTCAGCAGCACCATGGTCTGCACGCTCAGCGACCAGGTCTGGCTGCCGCCGGGGCCGGGCGTGCTGGTGATGCCGGGGAGGCCCTGGGTCCATGCGGCTGCGGGCACCAGGGCGGCGGCGAACAGCAGCAGCGCGGCGCGCAGGCCGCGGCGCAATGCGGGTCGGGTCATGGGGCGGGATGTTGCTGCTGCTGGCGCGGCGGCTGCGCCTTGCCGGTGAGCGATTCGCGCAGCTTGCGGGCGAAGAGTTCGACGGGCGTCGCGATGCCCGCGGGCAACGAGGCCGTCGCGCTGCCCTGGGGCTGCGCCTGTGCCTGGGCCGGCAGCGTGTGCAGGGTGTTGACCTGGTGCGGCGTGACGCCCAGCACCAGCCAGGTGTCGGCCACCTCGACCACCACCACGCGCTCGCGCTGGCCAACGGCCGCGCTCGACACCACCTTCACGAGGTGGCCGCCGCCCAGCCGCTGCAGGCCGAAGCGGCGCGCGAGCCAGGCGCACAGGAAGATCAGGCCCACCACCATCGCCATGCCGAAGCCCGCCTGCAGCAGGCCCGAGGCGCCGACGGCGGCCGGCGCCACCTCGTGGACCGGCGTGGACACGGTGGGAAGGCTCATGCGCGTGCGAGCTTCTGCATGCGCTCGGAGGGGGTGACGATGTCGGTCAGGCGGATGCCGTACTTCTCGTTCACCACCACCACCTCGCCCTGCGCGATGAGATAGCCGTTGATCAGCACGTCCAGCGGCTGTCCGGCCAGCCCGTCGAGCTCCACCACCGAGCCCTGCGAGAGCTGCAGCAGGTTCTTGATGGTGATGCGCGTGCGGCCGATCTCGGCGGTGAGCTGCACCGGCACGTCGAGCACGCGCGCGATGTCCACCGCGTTGGCGCCGCTGCCGGCCGCGAGAGGCGCCGCGGCGGGCGCGTCCTGGATAGGCTGGAAGACCTGCGCGGCGGCGGGGGCCACGGCAGGGGCTGCTGCGGCGGTGGCGGCCGTCTGCTCGGCCAGCGCGCTGGCCCAGTCGTCCGCGTCGCTGCCGGCGGAGGAGGTGTTGTCAGTCATGTTCGTTCTTCAGGTCGCTGTCTTGATGGGTGATCATGTTCTGCACGCGCAGTGCATAGCGTTCGTTGGAGATGCCGTAGCCGCACTCCATCACCGGCACGCCGCCCACCTTGGCGACGACCGTCTCCGGCAGCTCGATGGGGATCACGTCGCCGGCGCGCAGCTTCATCACCTCGCCGATGGTCGAGGGCATGCTCACGAAGTCGGCCACCAGCTCCACGTCGGCGGCCTGCATCTGGCGCGACATCTGCGTGACCCAGCGCTTGTCGACCTCGACCTCGTCCTGAATCGGGTTGGACAGCAGGTCGCGGATCGGCTCGATCATCGAGTAGGGCAGGCACACGTGCAGGAATCCGCCCACGGGGCCGAACTCGATCTGCAGCGTGGTGTTGATCACCACTTCGTTGGGCGCGACGATGTTGGCGAGCTTGCCGTGCATCTCGGCGCGCACGTAGTCGAAGTTCAGCGGGAACACCGGCTGCCAGGCGTCGCCGTAGCACTGCAGCGACAGGTCGAGCAGCCGCTTGATGATGCGCTGCTCGGTGCGGGTGAAGTCGCGGCCTTCCACGCGCACGTGGTAGCGCCCGTCGCTGCCGAAGAGGTTGTCCACCACGAGGAACACCAGCTTCGGGTCGAACACGAAGAGGGCCGTGCCGCGCAGCGGCTTCATGTGGATCATGTTGATGTTCGCCGGCACCGGCAGGTGCCGCACGAACTCGCCGAACTGCTGGATCTGCACCGGCCCCACCGAGATGTCGGGGCTGCGCCGCATGAAGTTCAGCAGCGCGCTGCGCAGGCCGCGCGCGAAGCGGTCGTTGATGACCTCCAGCGTGTGCATGCGGTTGCGCACCACGCGGTCGGGCGCGCCGAGGTCGTAGGCGGGCAGCCCGTCCTTCGGCGGTGGAGGAGGGGGCGCCTGGTCGACGTCGCCGGTGACGCCTTGCAGAAGCGCATCGACCTCGTCCTGCGAGAGCACCTGTTCATACGCCATGGATCGCTAGCCGTCCGGAGGATGGTGTCGTGGTGCTCACTGCACGACGAAGATGTTGAACGAGACGCTGGAGACGCCCAGCTCGGGCGTCTGGGGCGTCAGCGGGGCGTTCAGCGCGCTGCGGATCTCCTCCGCCAGCTTGGCTTTCTGCTCCGGGGTGACCAGCGACTCGGGCGCGCGGTTCGACAGCTGCACCAGCAGCCGGCTGCGCAGCTCGGGCATGAACTCGACGATCCGCGCCTTCGCCTGCTCGTCGCGCACGCGCAGCGCCATGCCGATCTGCAGGAAGCGGCTGCGGCCCTCGGACTGCAGGTTCACCGTCAGCGGGTCCAGCATGACGAAGATGGGTTTCTCGGGAACCGGCGGCTTGGCCGTTTCCGTGGCGGCGGCGCCGGTGAAGCGTGGCAGCAGGAAATACGCGGCGGCGCCGGCCGCTGCGAGAACGCCGACGGCCAGCACGAGTCCGATCAGCAGCTTCGACGAGCGGCGCGGGGCCGGCAGCGTGGCGGTGGCCGGTGCGGCATTTGCGACAGATGTTGGGGGAGCCATGGTGAAACGGTTTTTCTTGTCCGGTCTATTCTTTTCGAAGTCCCTCGCTGACGAACGGCCGAACAAGCGCACAAAGGCGTTTCATATCCGTTCATTGCGATGCGCCGTTCGAGGCGGCGGCATCGCCGGGCGGGGCGTAGATGTGTTGCTGCGTGCCTTGCTGCCTCAGGCGAAGGTGTCCACGCCGGAGCGTGAGGCGGCAGCGGCGGTGGCGCGCGCGGCGGCGATGGGGGCGGCCTGCGCATCGGCTGCAGGGCGACCGGCGCCGGGGTAGGTGGAGCCGGCCTGCTGCCGCGCCGCGTTCTGCTGCTGGCCTTGCTGCTGCTGCGCGAAGGCGGCGTCGTTGCCGTTGGGCTGGCGCGCCTCCGCACCCACCGAAGCCTGGCCGAGCGTGATGCCCTGCTCCGACAGCGAATTGCGCAGCTGCGGCAGCGCGGCCTCGACGGCCTTGCGCACGCTTTCATGCGCCGAGACGAACATCGCCTGCGCCTGGTTGTCGCCCATCGACAGCGTGACCTTCAGCGGGCCGAGGCCGGCCGGGTTCAGGTTGAGCTCGGCCGTGTGGTGCCCGCTGGCGCTCATGCGCAGCAACTGCTGGCCCAGGGCCGGCGCCCATTTGTCGCTGCCGACTTCGGGTGCGATGGTGTGGGTCGTGGGGCGTGCGGCTGCCGCGGCGTCGCCCGCGCGCTCCGATGAGGAGGCGGCTGCCTGCGCAACCGGCTGCTGCAACGCGACCGGATCGACGGCAGCCTGGGTGTCCACGCCATCGACCGGCGCGGCCGACGGGCTTGCGGCGACGGCGGACTGGGCGGCCTGCGCACCGGCTGCTACCGCGGGCTGGGCCGCTGCGGCCAACTGCTCGGCGGTGGCGGAACCCGCCGGGGCGCGCGATGCGGCGCCGCGGCCGGCCGCGGCGGCGCCCACCGGCGGTCCCGCAGGAGCGGAAACCGGCTTCGCGAACCCGACCGACATCGTCTGCGCGGCGATGGCGGCGCGGGCGGTCTCGTGCAGGGATGCGGCGGGCTCGGCGTCCGCCGGCATCGGCGCAGCAGCCTGCGCGGCAGCCGCGGAAGGCTTCTGTGCCGCGGCTTCCTTCGCGGCCTTGGATGCCGCTGCCGCAGCTGCGTCGGCGGGGTCCTGTGCATCGGCGGCAGTGGCGGTGGCGGCCGTGGTCGCTCCGGCCTTGGCCGAAAGCGCCTGCAAGGCCGGGTCCAGCGCGACATCGACCGCGGCGGCGTCGGCTGCAGCTGTCTTCGCGAGCCCGTCCGCCGGACCGTCGCCCGCAGCCTGCGCCGCCGAGCGGCCCGCCAGCGTCAGCGCGTGCAGCGGCGAATTCGGCTGGCCGAGGAAGGCAAGGTTCGGGTCGGCGAGCGTGGCGTCTTCCTTCTTCGTGTCGTCGTCAGCGCCGGGTTTGCGCCCCGCCTTGCGATCGGCGGCGGCCACGGCCGTGGAGCCGTCCTTCGCGGCCGCGTCGGCACGGGTTTCGCCGTTCGAGCGCGAGCGCTCCAGCGCCGCGCCGAAGCTGAGTCCCTGCGCATCGTCGGTGCCGCGACCGCGCGAGGCGGCCGGCGCGGCTGCCGGCTGTGCGGCGGCATTCGTCGTGACGAGGGGCATGATCATGGAAGGCATGTCGGTTCCTGCGTGCGGGCTGTTTTTCTCAAAGGGTCGGGTGCGAGGCGCGGTCGAAGAACTTGCGCGCCGCGCGTTCGTCGCTGTCGCGCTGCTCGCGCTTGGCCTCCGCCATCATTTCCTGCATGCGCACGCGCTCGGCCAGCGTGTCGAAGGAGCTCAGGCGGCGGCGCTGCTGCTGCCAGTCGTCGCGGCCGTGGTCCAGCCGGGTGCCGGTCTGGGCGGCGATGGCGCGCTGCTGCTCGATGGCGTTGTCCAGCGTGCCGAGGAAGTTGCGGTAGTTGCGCCACTGCGAGGAGGGCAGGCCGTCGCGCATCAGGGCGTCGAGCTGCTCGTGGTAGTCCTGCCGGTACTGCAGCAGCAGGTCGAGCTTCTGGCTGGCGTCGAGGTGCGCGTTCTGCAGCGCGCCGAGGCGCCGCGCGGCGTCGTCGGTCTGCGTGTGCGCCAGGTCGATCAGCATGCCGAGAGGGAGCTTGCGTGTCATCTTGTGCTTCTTTGCGGAGTGGTTGTGCGCGGCTCGCCCTCGAAGAGGCTTTCCAGGCGGGCGATGGATTCGGCGTAGTCCGTGCGCTCGTCCATCGACTGCTGCAGGAAGCCTTCGATGCGCGGGTACATCGCGATCGCCTGGTCCAGCTGCAGGTCGTGGCCCGGCGCGTAGGCGCCCACGCTGATGAGGTCGCGGTTGCGCTGGTAGCGCGAGAGCATCTGCTTGAAGCGGCGCACCGTGTCGAACTGCGACGAGGGGATCAGCGCCGTCATCGCGCGGCTGATCGAGGCCTCGATGTCGATGGCGGGGTAGTGCCCGGCCTCGGCCAGCGTGCGCGAGAGCACCACGTGGCCGTCGAGGATCGCGCGCGCCGAGTCGGCGATCGGGTCCTGCTGGTCGTCGCCCTCGGAGAGCACGGTGTAGAAGGCGGTGATGGAGCCGCCGCGCCCGTTCGCGTCGCGCGCGCCGTTGCCCGCGCGCTCCACCAGCGCCGGCAGCTTGGCGAACACCGAGGGCGGATAGCCCTTGGTGGCGGGCGGCTCGCCCACGGCCAGCGCGATCTCGCGCTGCGCCATCGCGTAGCGGGTGAGCGAGTCCATGATGAGCAGCACGTCCTTGCCGCGGTCGCGGAAGTACTCGGCCAGGCAGGTCGCGTAGGCCGCGCCCTGCAGGCGCAGCAGCGGCGAGTTGTCGGCCGGCGCCGCCACCACCACCGCACGGGCCAGGCCCTCTTCGCCCAGCGTGTTCTCGATGAAGTCCTTCACCTCGCGGCCGCGTTCGCCGATCAGGCCGACCACGATGACCTCCGCGCTCGTGTAGCGCGCCATCATGCCCAGCAGCACGCTCTTGCCCACGCCCGATCCGGCGAACAGGCCCATGCGCTGGCCGCGGCCCACGGTGAGCATGCCGTTGATGGCGCGCACGCCCACGTCGAGCACCGAGTCGATGGGCGCGCGCGTCAGCGGGTTCACGGGCGGCGAGCTCAGCGGCACCTTGCGGGCCATGTCGAGCGGGCCCAGCCCGTCGAGCGGCCGGCCGGCCGCATCGACCACGCGGCCGAGCATGCCCTCGCCGACGGGCAGGCGCTTGGTGTGGACGTTGCCGCCGCCGACGGTTCCGGCCGCATCGGGCTCCGGCGCGCCGGGCCGCGCGTAGACGCGCGCACCGGGCAGCAGGCCCGCCACTTCGGTCTGGGACATGAGGAAGAGCCGGTCGCCCGCGAAGCCGACCACTTCGGCTTCGGCATGGCGCTGCGGATGGCCCGGCGGCAGCTCGATCAGGCAGTCGCTGCCCACGGGCAGCTGCAGGCCCACGGCCTCGAGCACCAGGCCCACGGCGCGCGTGAGCCGGCCCGAGGCGATGGTGGTCTCGCAGCCGGCGACCTTGGCGCGCGCCTTTTCGAGCGCGGCGCGCACCGACTGCAGGTGGGGGTTGGGGGCGGCGGCCTGCATGGCGGCGTTCACCGGACTTCGGGCCTGCCGTCGGCTTCGCCATCGAGGGCGGCCGCTACGCGCTTCCAGCGCGTTTCGAGCGTGCCGTCGAGCTCACCGGTGGCCGATTGCACACGGCAGCCGCCGCGGGTGATGGTGTCGTCGGCGCGCATCTGCCAGCCGGCGGCCTCGATCTCTTCGCCGAGGCTGCTTCTGACCAGCGCCACGTCGTCGGGGTGCAGCAGAAGGCGCGGCTCGCCGCGCAGGGCCGGCTCGGTGTTGAGCAGGTCGCGCACCACGGGCAGCACCCATTCGGGCTCGGCCTTGAGCGTGCGGTGCACCACCTGGCGCGCCACGTCGAGCGCAAGCGCGAGCACCGTCTGCGAAAGCTCCTCTTCCGCGCGGCGCAGCGCATCGGGCAGCGAGCGGGCCAGCGCGCGCAGGCGCTCGGCATGTGCAGTCGCAGCCGCGAGACCCGTGGCCAGGCCTTCGGTGTGGCCAACCTTGCGGCCTTCGGCAAGACCAGCGGCGCGGCCCTCGGCCTCGCCGTCCATGCGCGCTTCCCTGCGGATGCGCGCGAGGTCGGCCAGGTCGACCTTGGGGGCGGGCGGCGGCGACGGTGGCGGCGCGGTGTTGCGGCGCTCGGCGTTCCTGCGGGCCGCGGGCGTCGACATGGAGGCACGCGGGCTGCCGTCGATGGTGCCCATCTCCCAGCGCTCCCACGCCGACAGCGCGGGCGGAGCCGCAGGCGTGCGCCCGGTGCGCGGCCCGCCGGCTGCCTGGCGCGCGGCGGCGTGGATGGCGGCGAGCCGCTCGCGCGAGTCGCCGAACTCGCCGGAGCCGCCGAAATTGCCGTTGGAATCAGACGAATTCATCGGTGCCAGGCGTCGCGATCACGATTTCGCCGGCCTCCGCCAGGCGGCGGGCGACCTGCAGGATGGCCTTCTGCTCGGTCTCGACCTGCGACACGCGCACAGGTCCGCGCAGCTCCATGTCCTCGCGCAGCGTCTCGGCGGCGCGCTGCGACATGTTGTTGAGGAACTTGTCGCGCAGCTCCATCGGCGCGCCCTTGAGCGCGATGATGAGCGAGTCGCTCTCGATGTCCTTGAGCAGGCGCTGGATGCTGCGGTCTTCCAGGCCAAGAAGGTTCTCGAACACGAACATCTCGTCGACGATGCGCTGCGCCAGCGCCTCGTCCTGCTCTCGCACGTGGGCGATGGCTTCTTCCTCCACGCTGGTGCTCATGAGGTTGACGATCTCGGCCGCGGTGCGCACGCCGCCCAGGCGGCTGCGGCGCAGGCCCTGGCCGGCGAGCATCTCGGTGAGCACGTCGGTCAGCTCGTTGAGCGCCGAGGGCTGCACGCCGCCGAAGGTGGCCACGCGCATGATCACGTCGTGGCGCAGGCGCGCGGGCAGCTTCTCGAGTACCTCGGAGGCCTTCATGCGGTCCAGGTGCACCAGCAGCGTCGCGAGGATCTGCGGGTGCTCGTCGCGGATGAGCTCGGCCACCTCGCCGGCCTCGAGCTCGTTGAGGCGCTCGATGCCGCCGCGCGGCTCGTCGGGCTGCAGGATGTCCTCGAGCAGGTTGCTGGCGCGGTCCTCGCCCAGCGCCTTGCGCAGCACCGCGCGGATGTAGCTGGTCGAGCCCAGGTGCAGCGCCGAGAGCTGCTCGGTCTCCTGGCGGAACTCGGACAGCACCTCGGCCAGCTCCTCCTTGGAGACGGAGGTGAGCTTCGACATCGCGAGGCCGAGCGCCTGCACCTCGGAGGTGGGCAACTGGTGCAGCGCGGCCGCGGCGCGGTCCTCGCCCAGCGCCATCAGCAGGATGGCGCTCTTGCGGATTCCCTGTTCGCTACTCATCGTTGTTCATCCAGTGCTGGATCAGCGCCGCGACCACCTTCGGGTCCTTGTCGGCGATCTGGTGGGCGTATTCCATGTCGGCCTTGCGGCGGTTGGCCTCGCGTTCGCGCAGGCTCTCCTCGGCGGCCGCGGCGCTCTCGTTCGGCTCTGCCGCGGCCACCGGGGCATCGGCCAGCGGCGCGACGGGGACGGGTGCCGGCGCAGGCGCCAGGTGCTTGCGCATCAGCGGACGCAGCACCGCGAACCAGGCGAAGAGTGCGAGCAGCGCGTACAGCAGGTACTGGCCGGCGGTCTTGGCGAGCTCGATGTTCTCGCGGTCGCGCCAGTACGGCACCTCGGGCGCGGGGGCGCTGTCGGCGTCGCGGGCGAAGGCGCTGTTCACCACGTTGAGCGAGTCGCCGCGGTCCTGGCTGAAGCCCATCGCTTCCTTCGCGAGGTTGCGGATCTGCTCCAGCTCGGCCGGCGTCAGTGCGCGGCTCGTCGCCTTGCCGCCCGCGTCGACGGCGTCGCGGTTGTTCACCACGACGGCGACCGACAGCCGCTTCACGCCGCCGGCAGCCTGCTGCACGTGGCGGATGGTGCGGTCGAGCTCGTAGTTGGTGGTGGTGTCCTTGCGCGTGCTGCTCGGGCCGGTGGAGGCCGTCGAGGCGGTCGAGGCGGTGGACGTGCCTGGGGCTCCCGGTGCGCCGGGCGTTCCCGGCGCCGGCGGCGTGCCGGGGGCGTTGGGCGCCCTGGGGCCGGTGATCGGCGCGGTCGGGTTCACCGGCGGCTGGTTCGACAGCGCGCCGGGCACGCCGCCGGGCTGCCCGCCGCCGTTCTGTGCCGACTCGCTGCTCTGCTGGCTGCGCACGGCGGCCTGCGAGGGGTCCTGGTTGGGCTTGAATTTCTCGTCGGTGTGCTCGACCACCGAGAAGTCGATGTCCGCCGCCACCTGCGCGCGCACGTTGTTCGCGCCCACGATCGGCTGCAGGATCGCCTCGATGCGGCGGATGTAGCCCTGTTCGATCTCCTGCGCGTACTTGAGCTGGCTCACGTCCAGCCCGCGGTCGGTGCCGCGCGCGGAGGAAAGCAGGTTGCCGCGCTGGTCGACCACGGTCACGCTCTTGGCGTCGAGGTCGGGCACGCTGCTGGAGACCATGTGGACGATGGCGCTGACCTGGCCTTCGTCGATGCTGCGCCCGCGCGCCAGCGCGAGCACCACCGAGGCCGAGGGCTTCTTCTGGTCGCGCACGAAGAGAGAGGGCTTGGGCAGCGCCAGGTGAACCCGGGCCGACTCGATGGCGCCGATGGATTCGATGGAGCGTGCCAGCTCGCCCTCGAGCCCGCGCTGGTAGTTGACCTGCTCGGCGAACTGGCTGGTGCCGAACTTCTGGTTGTCCATCAGTTCGAAGCCCACGCCGCCGGCCTTGGGCAGTCCCTGTGCCGCGAGCTTCAGGCGCGTCTCGGCCACCTTGTCCCCCGCGATCAGGATCGCGCCGCCGCCGTCTGCGAACTTGTAGGGCACGTTCATCTGCTGCAGCGACGCGATGATCGCGCCGCCGTCGCGGTCCGACACGTTGGTGTAGAGCACCTTGTATTCGGGGCCGCGGCTCCACAGCATGAAGGCCGCCGCGGCGGCCACCAGGGCTGCGCCGCCGATGATCAGCGGCAGCCTCGGCTGCGCGCGAAGGCGTTCGAGCAGGGGCGGCTGGCCGTCGCCGGCCTGGGGCAGCGCACCCGCGGGCGCAGCCGTGCTCATGGATGCACCCTCGTCGCGGCCATCGCCATGGTGAGAGAGGAATTTCGGTTTAGAGATTTCATTCCGGGTGGCCGGTGATGTCGTCCGCGGCCTGTTCGTTTCGCGGACGATTGTCAGCAGTCACCCGGAATTCGAATGGCCGAACAGCCGGGGTTTTTGCCCTCAGTTGCGCGCTTGAATCGGGGTCTTCCCTTGATACGCTGCGAGCCAGCCGGAGGGCCTTGCACCCTCCATGTCAAGTCACCCGTAAGTGTTCGGGCCAAGCCCGGGCAGAGACAGATCCAGGAAGAGGGAATCCCATGTCTATCAGTGCCATCGAGTCCGTCCTGCAGCAGATGCGCGCGACCGCGATCCAGACCGGCATCGCGCCGGCCGCGAGCGCCCCCGCCGAGGCCGGCGGCTTCGCCGCCGAACTCAAGCGCTCGCTCGCGAACATCAGCGGCGCCCAGCAGCAGGCCTATGCCCAGGCCGAGTCGTTCGAGCTCGGCAAGCCCGGCGTCGCGCTGAACGACGTGATGGTCGACATGCAGAAGGCGAACGTCGCTTTCCAGACCGGTCTGCAGGTGCGCAACCGGCTCGTGACCGCCTACCAGGAAGTGATGAACCTGCAGGCTTGATCGATGAAAGGGTGATGTGGCGGGGGCCATGCAACTTTTTCGTGCATGCCCCTAAAGGTTCTCGGGGGTCCGCCGATAACCAAGTCAACGATGGCTTGAGTCTCTAAGTGGAAGCGGGTCCAGCGTTACGGCCGAAAGCCGGAGTCCACAACCTTTTTTCATCAATCAGGAGTCGAACATGGCGCAAGTCATCAATACGAACAGCCTCTCCCTGCTCACGCAGAACAACCTGAACAAGTCGCAGTCGGCGCTGAACAGCGCCATCGAGCGACTGTCTTCGGGCATGCGCATCAACAGCGCCAAGGACGATGCCGCCGGCCAGGCCATCGCCAACCGCTTCACGGCCAACATCAAGGGCCTGACGCAAGCCACCCGCAACGCCAACGACGGCATCTCGATCGCCCAGACGACGGAAGGCGCCCTGACCGAAGTCAACAACAACCTGCAGCGCATCCGCGAACTGTCGGTGCAGGCCGCCACGGGCACGAACTCGGCCAGCGACCTGGACTCGATCCAGGCTGAAATCGGCCAGCGCCTGGACGAAATCAACCGCGTGTCGGAGCAGACCCAGTTCAACGGCGTGAAGGTCCTGTCGGCCGATGCCGGCAAGCTGACCGTGCAAGTCGGCGCGAACGATGGCGAAACCATCGACATCGACCTGCAGGAAATCAGCGCCAAGACCCTGGGTCTGGACGGCTTCAACATCAACAACGCCGGCTCCAAGAACAAGACCGCCACGGCTTCCGACCTGCTGATCGCCGGTTTCGCCGCAGGCGCGACCACCAACGGCAGCACGACCTACACCCGCACGCTGACCGCTGCCGCCAACGGCGCAACGGCCAACGACGTGCTGGCCAAGATGCAGGATGGCGGCACCGTCTCCATCACCGGCGCCGCGACCTACACGTACAGCGCCGCGACGAAGAGCTACACCGCTGCCGAAGCCGCCCGCACGCAAGCCAACACGCTCGCCTCGCTGACCCCGGCCGCCGGCACCAGCGTGACCGCCACGGTTCAGCTGGGTTCGCGTTCGACGACCGTCAAGATCGACAGCAACGGCACCCTGACCGACGCTGCTGACGGCTCGGCGCTGTTCCTGGACAGCAGCAACAACCTGACCAAGACCGGCTCGGGTACGACGGTTGCCGCCACGCTGACGAACCTGCTCGACTCGACGAACGGCATGACGACCGCCGGCGACTCGATCACGATCGCCTCTACCGGTGCCAAGTACACCGTCAACGCCACCGGCGCTGCTGCTGGTGCCAACGCCTTCACGGTGGCCAACGAAGCAGCTTCGGCCGACGCCGTTGCCGCCAAGATCAACGCGGGTGCGGGTTCCATCGACATCGACGGCGCTGGCGCGACCGTTGCCTACGCAGTGGCAGCCGCCGGCGGTGCCGTGACCGGCGCATACATGGGTGCGAGCGGCCTGACGACCACGGCTCTGGAAACGGTGCGACTGAACTCCAACGGCGTCGTGACCGATTCGCAAGGCAGCACCGTCTACGCCGACTCCACCAAGCCCGGCAAGCTGACGACCAACGCCGTGAGCGACGCCAAGTCGACGGTCGATCCCCTGAAGGCGCTCGACGCCGCACTGTCGAAGGTCGACAAGCTGCGCAGCTCGCTGGGTGCGGTGCAGAACCGTTTCGACTCGGTGATCGCCAACCTCGGCACCACGGTGACCAACCTGTCCTCGTCGCGCTCGCGCATCCAGGACGCCGACTACGCGGTCGAAGTGTCGAACATGACGCGCGCCCAGATCCTGCAGCAAGCCGGTACCTCGGTGCTGTCGCAGGCCAACCAGACCACGCAAGGCGTTCTGTCGCTCCTGCGTTGATCGAAAGGAACTGAGCAGACGGAGAAAAGCCGGGGCCCTCCCCTGGGATGGGGTCCGGCCAACGCAGGCCCCGGCGCGAGCCGGGAGCCTGCGCTGCTCCCTGCGGCCATGCCCGTGCGGGCGAGGCCGCAGAGAACAGCGAAACCAGCACAGCAAGGTGGAAATGATGTTGAACCCCGTGTCGGCGAACCCCGTGAAGGACAACCAGTGGACGCAGCTGCTCGTCGGCGGCGCCGCGGGCGTGGCTTCTGCCGTCGCCGCCACGGCCGAGAAGGACGACGCGAAGGAGTCCGCGACGCCGGTCCAGGTCGAGCAGGCGGTGCGCCAGGTGAACGAGTCGCTCGCGCTGCGCGAGGTGGGCCTGCAGTTCGAGGTCGACAAGGAGACCGACATGGTCATCGTCAAGGTCGTGGACCGCGCCAGCGGCGAGGTCATTCGCCAGATTCCCAACGAGGAAGTCGTTCGCATCGCGAAGCTGATGAACGGCGGCAACGGACTGCTCGTGGACCACGCGGCCTGAGCCCGCATCGGGCTCGAATCCAGCAACCACATCGATACGAATTCAAGAAGGCATAGAAATGGCAACGATCAGCAGCCTGGGCGTCGGCTCCAACCTGAACCTCGCGGACCTGCTCTCGAAGCTCCAGGACGCCGAGAGCCAGCCCCTGGTGGCGCTGCAGAACAAGGCCAAGAGCTACACGAGCAAACTGTCGGCGTACGGCACGATCCAGAGCGCGCTCGCGACGCTGCAGGCTGCCGCCAAGAAGCTGGGAGACCCGACGCTGTTCCAGAGCGTGACCGGCACGCCCACGGTCAGCGGCATACTTTCCGCGTCCGCCACCGACGCCAGCGCGGCCGGCAACTACACCATCGACGTGTCGCAGCTCGCGCAGGCGCAGACGGTTGTCAGCGCAGGCCAGGTCGATTCAAAGACGGCTATCGGCAACGGCAAGATCACCATCGACTTCGGCGCCGTCACGGGCGGAACCTTCGACGCCGCGACGGGCAAGTACAGCGGCTCCACCTTCACCGCGGATGCGAGCCAGCCCGCCAAGTCGATCACCATCGACCCGACCAACAATACGCTGGAAGGCATCCGCAACGCGATCAATGGAGCGAACGCGGGCGTCACGGCCAGCATCGTGAACGACGGCAGCGGCACGCCCAATCGCCTGGTACTGACTTCCACGCAGACCGGCGAGAAGTCGAGCATGCGGATCTCGGTCGATGGCGACGCGTCGCTGCAGAACCTGTTGAACAACGATCCGGCGGGCACGCAGAACCTGAAGCAGACGGCGGCGGCGCAGAACGCGAAGCTCAACGTGAACGGCATCGACATCACGAGCGCCACCAACACCGTGAAGGAAGCCATCCAGGGCGCCACGCTGACGCTGGTGAGCACCGGCAAGACGGGCCTGTCGATGAAGGAGAACACGGCCAGCGCGAAGACGGCGATCAACGATTTCGTGAAGGCCTACAACAGCCTGCAGAGCACCGCCAAGACGCTGACTGCCTACGACGCCGACACCAAGACCGCCGCCGCGCTGGTGGGGGACAACACGCTGCGTACCCTGCAGACGCGCATCCGCCAGGCGATCATCACGCCGCAGGCCGGCGGAGCGAACGACATGAAGGTGCTCACCGAGATCGGCGTGTCCTTCCAGAGGGACGGCACCCTGGCCGTGGATTCCGACAAGCTCGACAAGGCGCTCGCCAACAACCTGAAGGGCGTGGCGAACCTTTTCTCCAGCGCCACCGGCAGCACGGCCGGCTACGGCAAGCAGATCGACGCGCTGGTGGACGACGTGACCAAGGGCGCCCTGAAGGTGGCCAGCGACGGCGTGACCGCCACCATCAAGAAGCTCGACACGCAGTACGACGCGATGCAGGTGCGCGTGGACGCCACGGTCGACCGCTATCGCAAGCAGTTCAACCAGCTCGACGTGCTGATCAACACACTGAACAACACCAAGACATACCTCACGCAGCAGTTCGACGCGATGTCGAAGCAGTCCAAGTAGGACGCACGACACGCAGAACCTGGAGTAGCAGCCGATGTACACCCCCCACAACATGCGCACCGGTGCCGGCGCCTATGCACGCCTCGGCGTGGAAACCAGCGTGATGAGCGCGTCGCCGCACCAGCTCATCACGATGCTGTTCGACGGCGCGAAGACGGCGATCGGCATGGCGCGCCACCACATGGCAGCCGGCGAGACGCAAGCCAAGGGCAATGCGATCTCCAAGGCCATCGGCATCGTGGACAACGGCCTGAAGGCCGCGCTCGACGCCGATGCGGCCGGCGAGGCCGGGGCCGAGCTGGTGGGCAACCTGTCGGCGCTGTACGACTACGTCGTGCAGCAGCTGTTCCGCGCCAACCTGCACAACGACGTGCGGGCCCTGGACGAGGCCGACCGGCTCCTCGAGAACATCGCTTCCGCCTGGCAGGAGATCGGCGACCGGGCTCGTGGCTGAAATGCAACCACAAGAGAAACAGGACAACATGGCATTCCGGAGTGAGGTCGTTCATTGCTACGAAGAGCTGGCCAACGGCATCGCCTCGATGCTGGTGCTGGCGCGAGCCAAGGAGTGGGGCCAGCTCCCGGCGCTCGAAGAGCGCTGCTCGGCGATGGTGGAGCGCCTGCGGGCCATCGAGCCGCACGAACTGCTCGATGCGACGCAGGTGGAGCACGTTCTGCGCCTGCTGGAGCGCATCCGCAGCGACCAGGCGGAGGTGTCGGGCCTCATCAAGCCGCAGCTCGAAGAGCTGATGAGCCGAATGGGGCACCTCACGCAGCAGAAGAACCTCGGCAGGGCCTACGGACCGCCGCACTGAGCGCGTCGCCGGCCACCGACCGATCGATCGAACTCCACCCGCTGAACAAGCCCGACCATGACTGCACTCGCCGGACTGCTCGACGCGCTGCTCGCCGCAAGGCTCGCGCCGCGGCTGGACGTGCTCGGCATCAAGCCCGAGGCCACCATCGGTGCGCCCGGGCCGGCGGTGGCGGTGGGCAAGGTCGAGAACGACGTCCGGCTGCCTTCCAATGCAGCGCTCGACAGGCAGATCCCGGGTGCGGCAGCCGGCGGCACCCTGCACGCAGGAACGGGTGCGCAGCCCTCGATGGCGACGCGGCTGTCGGTGGCCGCGCGGGTCATCGGCGCCGTGCTGGCCGATCTGCAGGCGCAGCCGGGACCGGTGCGCGGTGCCGCGCCCCTGCTGCCCGCGCGCGCGCAGCCGGTGAACGCCGCCGCGCTGGCAGGCACGCTGGCGCAGACGGTGTCGGACAGCGGCCTCTTCTATGAATCGCACCTGGCTTCGTTCGCGGCGGGAACGCGCACGCTCGCGCAGATGAAGCAGGAGCCGCAGGCCCAGTGGGCGACGCCCGTTGCGGTGAAGGCGCCGGCGAATGCGGCGGTGTCGCTGCCGGCAGCGATCGCGGATCTGCCTGACGCGCTGCCTTCCCTCGTTGCGCAGGTGCAGGTGCCTGTTCCGCAGGGCGACGAAGCTCCCACGGCGCAGGTGACCGCGCCTCAGGCGTCGTCCGTCGAAGCGCAGCAACAGCACGCCGATGGCGTCAGCCCTCAAGGCAAACCGCAGGCTCTGGAATGGCAGCCCGCCGCGAGCGACGCTGCGCGGGTGCAGGCGGCGTACCGCCAACCCGAGAGCGCCACGACCGGCGGCGTGCTCGATTCGATGCCCGCGCACCGCGCGAGCGAATCCGCACGGCATGTCGACGCCACCGCGGTGCAGCCCGCATCGCGCGCAGCCGAAGTGATCCATCCGCAGGCCATCTCGTTGGTGCACCAGCAGCTCGACCTGCTGGCCAGTTCCGTCTTCCGCTGGAATGGCCATGCCTGGCCCGACGTGCCGATGAGCTGGAGCGTCGAGGAAGAACAGCAGGCACGGTCCGACGCACGCGAGGGCTCGGCGGCAGAAGAAGAGGGCGCGCGCCGCTGGTCGACAACCGTGTCGCTCGCGTTTCCGAAGCTCGGCGAAGTCGACCTGAGGCTGAGCCTCGACGGCCCGGCGGTGCAGGCGCAACTTTTCGCGCGCGAGGCGTCCACCGTGGCGCGCCTGCGCGGAGACACCGCCCGGCTCGCGAAGCGCTTCGACGCCGCGGGGCTGCAACTGCAACAGGTGCTGGTCGCCGAGAAGGAGGCCGCATGAGCGAAGTGCTCGACAACCGCAGCAGCGCGGTCGCGCTGTCTTACGCCGACAAGACGCGTGCGCCGGTGGTCGTCGCCAAGGGTTACGGCGTGGTCGCCGAATCGATCATGCGCGAGGCGCGCGAGCACGGCCTTTACGTGCACTCGTCGGCCGACCTGGTGAAGCTGCTGATGCAGGTCGACCTGGACCGGCAGATCCCGCCGCAGCTGTACCTCGCGGTGGCCGAGGTGATGGCCTGGATCCACCAGCTGGAGGGTCGCGCAGGCGACTAATTGACCAGATGGACCAATGTGAAATCATGAGCCTCGGAATTCAGGAAAAAACCCTTCCGTCGGCTCGAAATAAATCCATAGGATTTATCAATTCATTCTTGTTCAAGAATAACTTCGGGCATTTTTTCGTTCTTCTTGCAACATTTGTTACCGAAAGGTTTGACACTTGTAAACCTGCCACCTCCATTGGAGAGTGAGGGCGTTCTTGTCAGACCCTTCCTACCTTTTTTGTCCTGCTGTCATACAAAACACTTCAACATGTAAAACTTTGTGTATATAATGTATACACGATTGTTAGGAGCACGAAGTGAGCTTTGAATCGGAAATGGGATCAGACATGGAAAACGTCAACATCACCGCCAACGGCGTGATTTCGAGGGAAATCGGCGAGATAAATCTGGCCTACATGCTGCTGGCGCAGAAGCTGGTGAAGCAGGACCGGGCCGAGGCCATGTTCCGCCTCGGCGTGGGCCGTGAACTGGCCGATCTGCTGGCGAACATGTCGCTCAGCCAGATCGTGAAGCTGGCCGCGTCCAACTTCCTGCTGTGCAGCTTCCGGCTGGACGACCGCCCGATGTTCGCGGTGGTCGGCGAGGGCAAGGAGCCCGCGCTGCAGCAGGCGCACATGTCGATACTGATGGCCGCGCGCCAGGCGCAGGGCCAGTCCGAAGCGCCGATGCGCGGAGCGGGCGCAGCGTGACCAGCAAGAGCGTCCTCGGCGAGGTCCGGCAGGTCCAGCTCGCGATCGAGCTGATCGGCCTCGGTGCGCGCCTGCAGTTCCTGGAGGCCGCGGTCACGCTCAGCCGCGAGCGGCTGATCCGCCTCTACAAGGAGCTCAAGGGCGTGTCTCCGCCCAAGGGCCTGCTGCCGTTCTCCACCGACTGGTACATGACGTGGCTGGCCAACATCCACTCGTCGATGTTCTACAACATCTACCGCTTCATGCTCGACGAGGCGGACGAGAACGAACTGCCCGCGCTCATCAAGGCGTATCGCCTCTATGCGCAGCAGGTCGAGGCCAACGGCGGCGAGGTGGTGCTCGACTTCACCCGCGCCGAGACCATGGTGCGCTTCTTCGACAGCGACATGCTGCAGCTGAGCACCTGCTGCCGCTGCGGCGGGCATTTCGTGGCCCATGCGCACGACAACAAGAACGGGTACGTGTGCGTGCTGTGCAGGCCGCCTTCGCGGGCGGGCAAGGCACGCAAGCCCAAGGCGACGGAGCGCCGGCGCGGCGGCCTGGTCGCGGTGGGGCCCGTGATGGACATCGGCGGCGCCGTCTAGGAAAAGTGCCCGCGCGCGGCCACGGCCGCCGGGGGCTTTGTTGATTCGACGCCCGAGGGCGAGAGGGGAAGCGCGTGCTGGTTCTGGTTGGATACATCGTGGTGATCGGTGCCGTCTTCGGTGGCTACGGCCTCATGGGCGGGCACTTCGGCGTCCTGTTCCAGCCGGTCGAACTGCTCATGATCGGCGGCTCCGCCCTGGGCGCCTTCATCGCCGGCAACAACGGCAAGACCATCCGGGCCACCATCAAGGAACTGCCCCTGCTGCTGCGCACCTCCAAGCACAACCGCCAGCTCTACATGGACCTGCTCGCGCTGCTTTACGAGCTGCTCGCCAAGGCCCGCAAGGAAGGCATGATGAAGCTGGAGACCGACGTCGAGGACCCGTCCCAGAGCGAGGTCTTCATGCGCTATCCGGGCATCCTGGCGCACGAGGGCATCACCGTCTTCCTTTGCGACTACCTGCGCCTGGTCATCAGCGGCAACACCGACGCCCACGAGATCGAGGCGCTGATGGACCACGAGATCGAGACCATCCGCCACGAGGCCGAAGTGCCCGGCCACAGCCTCTCGCGCGTGAGCGATGCGCTGCCCGCGCTGGGCATCGTCGCCGCCGTGATGGGCGTGGTGCACGCCCTCGGCTCTGCCGACCTGCCGCCCTCGGAGATGGGCGCGCTGATCGCGCACGCGATGGTGGGCACCTTCCTCGGCGTGCTGCTGGCCTACGGCTTCGTCTCGCCGCTGGCCTCGCTGATCGAGCAGAAGGTGGAAGAGGGCATGAAGATCTACCAGTGCGCCAAGGTCACGCTGCTGGCCAACCTCAACGGCTACGCGCCGCAGCTCGCGGTCGAGTTCGGCCGCAAGGTGCTGTTCTCGACCGAGCGCCCCTCCTTCACCGAGCTGGACGACCACGTCCGCGAGGTCAAGGCCCGCTGAGGCGGGCGCCGCAGGAAGCAGCGATCGATCATCATGAGCGACGACAAGCCCAGGGTCATCTTCAAGCACGTCCACAAGGGCAAGCACGGCGGTGCCCATGGCGGCGGCTGGAAGATCGCCTACGCCGACTTCATGACGGCCATGATGGCTTTCTTCCTCGTGATGTGGCTGCTCTCCATCTCCAGCACCAAGCAGCGCGAAGGCATCGCCGAGCACTTCCGCATGCCGCTGCGCGTGGCGCTTACCGGCGGCGACAAGTCCAGCCTCAGCACCAGCATGATCCCCGGCGGGGGCGCCGATCCGGTCCACGCTGAAGGCGAGGTCAGGCTCACAGAGACATCGAGCGAGGACGAGGCCGATGCGAGCCGCCTGGTCGAGATGAAGAAGAAGCTCGATGCGCTGCTCGAGAAGAGTCCGGTCTTCCAGCAGTTCCGCTCGCAGATCCTCATCGACATCACCACCGAGGGCCTGCGGCTGCAGATCGTCGACACCGAGAACCGCCCCATGTTCGAGCTGGCCAGCGCGCGCGTGGTGCCGCACATGCGCGCCATCCTGCGCGAGCTCGCTCCCGCGCTGAACGGCCTGCCCAACAAGATCACGCTGTCTGGCCACACCGACGCGATCGTCTACACCAACGACCGCTCCTACGGCAACTGGGAGCTGTCTTCCGACCGCGCCAACGCATCGCGGCGCGAGCTCGTGGCCGGCGGCATGACCGAGGGCAAGGTGCTGCGCGTGATCGGCCTGGCCGACAGCATGCACCTGGACAAGGCCGATCCGCGCAACCCGATCAACCGGCGCATCAGCATCATCCTGCTGAACCACCGCACCCAGGAACGCATCGAGCGCGAGAACAGCGCGGAGCCCGTCGGCGGGCTGCGCATCGGCAAGCCGACCGCGAAGGCGGGCTGAGCGCGCGCACGGCGGCGGACCGCACAACAACAAGAAACACCCTCAAGACAAGCGATGGACCTCAGTCAATTCACCCAAGCCTTCTTCGTCGAAGCCATCGAACTGCTTGCCGAGATGGAGCAGCTGCTGCTCGAGCTCGACGTCGACGCACCCGACAGCGAGCAGCTCAACGCCATATTCCGCGCGGCGCATTCCATCAAGGGCGGCGCAGCGACTTTCGGTTTCACCGCCCTGACCAACACCACGCACGTACTCGAGTCGCTGCTGGACCGCGCCCGCCATGGGCAGCTGCGTCTGACGGGCCGGATGATCGATGCATTCCTGGAAACGAAGGACGCCTTGCAAGAACAACTCACCGCCTACCAGGCCGGCAATGAGCCTGATCCCGACATGGTCGCGCACATCTGCGGCGTGCTTCAGCAACTCGCGCTCGAAAGCGGTGACGCAAGCGCCGCGGCCCCGACCCCTGCGCCGGCCCCGGCCCCTGCTGCCGTGGCCCCTGCGCCCGCACCGGTGGCCGCTCCCGAGCCTGCAGCGGCCCCAGCCGATGCCGCAGCCGGCAGCGGTGCGCTGCGCGTACGCTTCGCCCGGCTGTCGGAGAGCGAATGCGAACTCCTGACAGGCGAGCTGGCCAACCTCGGCAAGGTGCTGTCGCGCACCCGCAGCAACGACCAGCTCACCGTGCTGCTCGAAACCACATGCGCGCCCGACGACATCGTGGCGGTCTGCTGCTTCGTCATCGACGAATCGCAGATCGACATCACGCAGGAAGCCGTCTCCGCGGCTGCCGTCGACGCCCCGGCGCCGGCTGCTGCATCCGCAGCCGTTGCCGCCCCCACCGCCGAAGCCTCGAGGCCGCCGGCCGCGCCTTCTCCCGCCGCGGCACCCGCCGCGCCCGCTGCACCTTCCGCGGCCGCCGCTTCCTCTGCCGCGGGCAAGGAATCGAGCTCCATCCGCGTCGACGTCGAGAAGGTCGACCAGCTCATCAACCTCGTGGGCGAGCTCGTCATCACCCAGTCGATGCTCACGCAGGCCGCGACCATGCTCGACCCGGTGGCCTACGAGCGCTTCCTCAGCGGCCTGGGCCACCTTGAACGCAACGCGCGCGACCTGCAGGAGTCGGTCATGTCCATCCGCATGATGCCGATGGACTACGTGTTCAGCCGCTTCCCGCGCGTCATCCGCGACGTGAGCGCCAAGCTGGGCAAGCAGGTGCGCCTGGACACCTACGGCAAGGAAACCGAACTCGACAAGGGCCTGATCGAGCGCATCGTCGATCCGCTCACGCACCTGGTGCGCAACAGCCTGGACCATGGCATCGAGACGCCCGACGTGCGCACCGCCAAGGGCAAGGACGCCACCGGCCAGCTGCTGCTGTCGGCGCAGCACCACGGCGGCAACATCGTGATCGAGGTGAGCGACGACGGCGCGGGCCTCAACCGCGAGCGCATCCTGGCCAAGGCCATGCAGCAGGGGCTGCCGGTGAGCGAATCGATGCCCGACGAGGAGGTGTGGCAGCTCATCTTCGCGCCGGGTTTCTCCACCGCGGAGCAGGTCACCGACATCTCTGGCCGCGGCGTGGGCATGGACGTGGTCAAGCGCAACATCCAGGAGATGGGCGGCCACGTGGAGATCCACTCGCGCGGCGGGCAGGGCACCACCACCCGCATCGTGCTGCCGCTGACGCTGGCCATCCTGAACGGCATGTCGGTCAAGGTGGGCAGCGAGGCCTACATCCTGCCGCTGAGCTATGTCATCGAGTCGCTGCAGCCGCTGCCCGAGCACCTGCATTCCATCACCGCCGACGGCCACGTGATCCGCGTGCGCGGCGAATACCTGCCGCTGATCGAGCTGCACCGCGTGTTCGACGTGGCGGGTGCGCAGACGCATCCCACGCAGGGCATCCTGGTGATCGTGCAGGCCGACGACAGCCGCTTCGCGCTGCTGGTGGACGAGCTGCTCGGCCAGCACCAGGTGGTGGTGAAGAACCTCGAGACCAACTATCGCAAGGTACCCGGCATCTCCGCCGCGACCATCCTCGGCGACGGCAGCGTGGCCTTCATCATCGACGTGGGCGCCATGCCGCGCATCCAGCGCGCGCAGGCCGCGAGCGCGGCCGCGCTCGCGGGCGCGGCCCGAAGGACGGACGCCATTGCGCTGTGACACCCGACGGAGACAGCTGAATGCGCTTTGATTTCTTCCGTCGTTCTTCCGAAGGGGAAGAAGCCGGCGCCGATGCGGGCGCTTCCGCGCAGCCGGAAGCCGGCTGCGAAGGCCACCTGACCTATTCGATGCTGCTCGACGCGCAGCGTCGCGTGATCGGCTATCGCATGGCCTGGCGCGCCGCGGGCGCTGCGCCTGCCGAATCGGCTGTGTCCGGCGCGTCCGGTGCCGCGGGCGTCAAGGCGCTCATGGACACGCTTGCCATGCACCTCAATCCCGAGGGAGAAGGCTGGCTGCTGGGTTCGCAGCTGCTCTTCGTCGACGTGACGGTCGATGCGCTCTTCCAGAGCGAGCTGCAGTCGCTGCCGCCGCAGCAGGTCGTGCTGTGCATGCGCGCCGAAGAGTTGATGGATGCCGATCTGCGCTCCATCCTGCTGTTCCTGCGCGAGCAGGGCTTCGGATTCATGCAGTGCGGCGGCACCGAGCTGCCCGAGGACCCGGAGCTGCGCTCCATCGTCACGCACCTCGAGGTCGGCGCCAACGCCGCCGACACCGTCGCGCGGCTGCGTCGCGACGAGCAGCTGGGCCATCGGCCGGTCGAGCTCGTCGCCTCGCGCGTCGAGGACTGGAAGCAGTTCGACGCCTGCGCCGCGCTGCGCGTGAACGTGTTCGTCGACGGCGCCTTCCGCAACCCGCCGGTGCTCGAGACCGAAGACGCGCTGCAGCCCGAATCGCTGCTGATCGTGCAGCTGATGCAGATGCTCCAGCGCAACGAAGACCTGCGCGTCATCGAGGCCGCCCTCAAGCACGACGCCGCGCTCACCTACCGGCTGCTGCGCTACATCAACTCGCCCGCGGTGGGCATGGCGGTGGAGATCCACTCGCTGCGCCACGCGGTGGCCATGCTCGGCTACTCGCCGCTGTACCGATGGCTATCGCTGCTGCTGGCCACCAGCAACAAGGCGGGTTCGCCCTACATGATGAAGAAGGCGATCCTGCGCGGCCGCTTCGTCGAACTGGTGGGGCAGGGCATGCTGCCGGCCAGCGAGGCCGACAACCTGTTCGTGGCCGGCATGTTCTCGCTGCTCGACCAGTTGCTGGGCGTCTCGATGGAAGGCGTGCTGCGCAAGGTGCAGCTCACCGAGGCGGTGCAGCAGGCCATTCTGTCGCGCGGGGGGCTGTACGGCCCCTTCGTGGCGCTGGCCGAGAGCTGCGAGCTCGACGACGGGCAGGCCGCGCGCCTGTCGGAGGCGTTGTTCCTGAGCCCGGCGCAGGTCAATGCCGCCCAGCTCTCCGCGCTCGTGTGGGCGCAGGAGGCGAGCCCGGCTGCGGCTGGACCATGACGCAAAGGCGGCCCGAAGTGCGGGGCATTCGCGCGTCTGATCGACCCATTGGAAACGGTGGGCGCTATGTACATTGAAAGCCAAGCTTCCAGGCTGGCCGTGACGACCGAGTTCCATTTCACCGACCACGATTTCTCGCGCATACGGACGCTGATCCACCGTCGCGCGGGCATCGCGCTGGGCGAACAGAAGCGGCAGATGGTCTACAGCCGGCTCTCGCGCCGGCTGAGGGAACTGCAGGTGCCCGACTTCGCCTCGTACCTCGACTGGCTCGAACAGCGCCAGGACGGCGACGAGTGGCAGCTCTTCATCAATTCGCTGACCACCAACCTCACCTCGTTCTTCCGCGAGGCGCACCACTTCCCGACGCTGGCCGAGCACGTGCGCAAGGCGAAGCAGCCCGTCACCGTGTGGTGCGCGGCGGCATCGACGGGCGAGGAGCCCTATTCGATCGCCATCACGCTGATGGAGGCCCTGGGCGACAAGGCGGCCGCCTCGCGCGTGATCGCCACCGACATCGACACCGCGGTGCTGGCCAAGGCCGCCACCGGCGTCTTCACCACCGAGCAGGTGCGAAGGCTTGCGCCCGAGCGGCTGCGGCGCTTCTTCAACAAGGGCACCGGCTCGAACGCGGGCAAGGTGCGCGTGCGTCCCGAAGTGGCGGCGATCGTGAAGTTCTCGCGGCTGAACCTGCTCGACAGCGCCTGGTCGGTGAAGGAGCCGGTGGATGCGATCTTCTGCCGCAACGTGATGATCTATTTCGACAAGCCGACGCAGAAGAAGGTGCTCGACCGCTTCGCGCCGCTGCTCAAGCCCGACGGGCTGCTGTTCGCCGGACATTCGGAGAACGCCTCGCTCGTCAACCAGGCCTTCCGGCCGCTGGGGCAGACCGTGTACGAACTGGCGCGCCCGCGCGCGGCGGGTGCTTCCTCATGAGCGCGGCCTCCAGCGCGGCGGCCCCGGGTTCGGTGGCCAGCCATCACTACTTCGACCGCGACGTCGGCATGATGGCCGTGAAGCTGCTGCCCTCGGAGTACTACGTGACTTCGAGCAACACCGCGCTCAGCACGGTGCTTGGCTCGTGCGTGGCCGCATGCCTGCACGACCGCGAGGCCGGCGTGGCCGGCATGAACCACTTCATGCTGCCCGACGATGGCGAGGCGGGCGCTGCCGTCGGCACGCGCGATGCGACCGAGTCGATGCGCTACGGCACCTACGCCATGGACGTGCTGATCCGGGAGCTGGTGCGCGCCGGCGCGCGCCGCGACCGGCTCAAGGCCAAGGTGTTCGGCGGCGGCGCGGTGCTGGCCAACATGACCACGCTCAACATCGGCGACCGCAATGCCGACTTCGTGCTGCGCTACCTGGGCAACGAGCGCATCGAGGTCGCCGCGCAGGACCTGCGCGGGCCGCATGCGCGCCGCGTTTGCTTCGTGCCGGCGACAGGAAAGGCCATCGTGCGCAAGCTGCGCGCGCAGACCGAGGTGAGTCAGGTGCAGCGCGAGGAGGGCGAGCTGCTGCGCAGGCTCTCCGGCCAGCGCACCGCGCACGCCCCCGAATACAACAACAAGGGCAAACAGTGAGCAGCAAGAAAATCAAGGTGCTGTGCGTCGACGACTCGGCGCTCATCCGCAGCGTGATGACGGAGATCATCAACAGCCAGTCCGACATGACGGTGGTGGGCACGGCCGCCGATCCGCTGGTGGCGCGCGACCTCATCAAGGTCACCAACCCCGACGTGCTCACGCTCGACGTGGAAATGCCGCGCATGGACGGGCTGGAGTTCCTCGAAAAACTCATGCGGCTTCGGCCCATGCCGGTGGTCATGGTGTCGTCCCTGACCGAGCGCGGCTCCGAGATCGCGCTGCGCGCGCTCGAGCTGGGCGCCATCGACTTCGTGACCAAGCCGCGCCTGGGCGTGCGCGACGGCCTGCTCAACTACACCGAGCTGATCACCGGCAAGATCCGCACCGCCGCCAGCGCGCGCCTGCTGCCCGCGAGGAGCGCCGCCGCGGCGCGGCCGGGCGGCGAGGCGCCGCAGGAGTCGCTGCTGCGCAGCCCGCTGCTGAGTACCGAGAAGCTCATCATCATCGGCGCCTCCACCGGCGGCACCGAGGCCATCCGCGAGGTGCTGCAGCCGCTGCCGCCCGATTCGCCAGCCGTGATGATCGCGCAGCACATGCCCGCGGGCTTCACGCGCTCGTTCGCGCAGCGCCTGGACGGCCTGTGCCGCATCAACGTGAAGGAAGCCGAGCACGGCGAACGCGTGCTGCCGGGCTATGCCTACATCGCGCCGGGCGGCTTCCACCTGTCGCTCGCGCGCAGCGGTGCCAACTACGTGGCGCACCTCGACCAGGAGCCGCCGGTGAACCGCCACCGTCCGTCCATCGACGTGCTGTTCGATTCGGCCGCGAAGCACGCGGGCAAGAACGCCATCGGGATCATCCTCACCGGCATGGGCAAGGACGGTGCCGAGGGCCTGCTTCGCATGCGTCGCGCCGGCGCCCACACGCTGGCGCAGGACGAAGCCAGCTGCGTGGTCTTCGGCATGCCGCGCGAGGCCATCGCTTTGGGCGCGGTGGACGACGTGTCGCCCCTGTCGGAAGTCAGCCGCCGCGTGCTGGCGCACCTTCGCACGTTCGGTGAACGTACGAACCGAGTTTGAGAGAAAAGAAAACGACCTTGGAGTTGGAAATATCGTGATCGACAAGAGCATCAAAATCCTGGTTGTGGACGACTTCCCGACCATGCGCCGCATCGTGCGCAACCTGTTGAAGGAGCTGGAGTTCCACAACGTGGACGAGGCCGAGGACGGCGCCGCCGGCATCGAGAAGCTGCGCGGAGGCAACTTCGGCTTCGTGGTTTCGGACTGGAACATGCCCAACATGGACGGCCTGACCATGCTGCAGACCATCCGCGCCGACCCCGAGCTCAAGAAGCTGCCGGTGCTGATGGTCACGGCCGAGGCCAAGAAGGAGAACATCGTCGCGGCGGCGCAGGCCGGCGCGAACGGCTACGTGGTCAAGCCCTTCACAGCCGCCACGCTCGAGGAAAAGATCACCAAGATCTTCGAAAAGCTCGCAAAGGAAGCGGCGTGACATGAGCCAGAACACTTCTTTGGCCGCAGAGCCGGTCAACAACACCACCGAAGAGATCCTGGGCCGCATCGGCCAGCTCACGCGCCAGCTGCGCGAAGGCCTGCGCGAGCTGGGCCTCGACAAGCAGGTGGCCAGGGCGGCGCAGGCCATTCCGGATGCGCGCGACCGCCTGAGCTACGTGGCCGAGACCACCGAGCGCGCGGCGCACCGCGCGCTCAACGCGATCGACGTGGCGCAGCCGCTGCAGGAGGCGCTGGCCACCGACGCCAAGGGCCTGAGCAAGCGCTGGGACGAGTGGTTCAAGAACCCCATCGAGCTCGACCATGCCCGTGAGCTCGTGCTCGACACCCGTGGCTATCTCGACGGCGTGCCCGAGCGCGCGAGCGCGATCAACACGCAGCTCATGGAGATCCTGATGGCGCAGGACTTCCAGGACCTCACCGGCCAGGTCATCAAGAAGATGATGGAAGTGGTCAACGACGTCGAGACGCAGCTGCTGCAGGTGCTGATCGACAACTCCGCGCCCGAGAAGCGCCACGAGGCCACGCAGAGCCTGCAGAACGGCCCGCAGATCAAGCCCGGCAACCCCGATGCCGTGACCAACCAGGCACAGGTCGACGACCTGCTGGAGAGCCTCGGCTTCTGATCCCGCGACCGGGGAGGGCCCGTCGGGCCCTCTGCCTCGTTCCCATCCCTCTCCCTTCCTCCTTTCCTTTCCTCCTTAGTTCTATTGTCCGAACTGCAGGGCTATCAGGGTCCTGATCGACAGATTGTTCCGGGGGGCCGAATCCAATAATTTGGCCATGAGCAAGGCGTACTTCGCCAGTGCTGGTTCGGAGCATGAATGGCTGAGGAAAGCGATCTCGAAAAAACGGAACCCGCCTCCGAGCGGCGCCTCGAAAAGGCCCGCGAGGAAGGCAACGTAGCCCGTTCGCGCGAACTCACCACTTTCGTGATGCTGGGCACGGCCTGCGCCGGCCTGTGGCTCGCGTCGGAGTCGCTCGGCACGAGCATGAACGGCGCGCTGCGAATGGGCCTGCAGTTCGATCGCGCCAGCGCCTTCGATCCCCACTACATGCTGGCCCGCACCGGGCTGATGTCCATGCAGGCGCTGGGCGCCATCGGACCGATGTTCGCGATGATGATCGTCGCCGCCGTGGTCGCGCCGATGATGCTCGGCGGCTGGCTCTTCTCCACCAAGTCGGTGGCGCCGAACTTCGGCAAGCTCAATCCGCTGGCCGGCATCGGCCGCATGTTCTCCTCGCAGTCGCTCGCCGAGCTGCTCAAGGCGCTGGCCAAGTCGACGCTCATCGGCGGCGTGGCCTGGTGGGTGGTGTCGCGCGACATCGGCACGCTGATGGCCCTGATGGCGCAACCCGCCGAGTACGCGCTGCCGCATGCGCTGGTGCTGGTGGCCAAGCACTGCGTGCTGATCGCGGCCACGCTCTTCCTGGTGGCGCTGATCGACGTGCCCTTCCAGCTCTGGAGCTACTACCGCAAGCTGCGGATGTCGCGCGAGGACGTGCGCCAGGAGCACAAGGAAAGCGAAGGCGATCCGCACATCAAGGCCGCGATCCGCCGCCAGCAGCAGCAGATGGCGCGCCGCCGGATGATGTCCGAGGTGCCCAAGGCGGACATCGTGCTGACCAACCCGACGCACTTCGCCGTCGCGCTCAAGTACCAGGAAGGCGGCATGCGCGCGCCGCGCGTGGTGGCCAAGGGCACCGAACTCGTGGCCGCACGCATCCGCGAGCTGGCCAAGGAGCACAAGGTGGCAATCCTCGAGGCGCCGCCGCTCGCGCGCTCGCTCTACAGGCACACGAAGCTGGGCGACGAGATTCCCGCCGGCCTCTATACCGCCGTGGCCGAAGTGCTGGCCTGGGTCTACCAGCTTCGGCGCTGGAAGGCCGAAGGCGGCGAAGCGCCGCGCACGCCCACCGATCTCCCGGTTCCCGCAGACCTTCAATACAGCGCCGCCGATGCGGCTGAGCAAGCCGCATGAACGCGATGACAAACCTGATGCGCATGCCCGCGCGCTTCTTCCCGGGCTCGCAGCTCAAGGGGCTGGCCGGGCCGATCCTCATCATCATGATCCTGAGCATGATGGTGCTGCCGCTGCCGCCATTCCTGCTCGACCTGCTGTTCACCTTCAACATCGCCATGTCGGTGATGGTTCTGCTGGTGAGCATGTACACGATGAAGGCGCTGGACTTCGCGGCCTTCCCGGCGGTGCTGCTGTTCTCCACGCTGCTGCGCCTGTCGCTGAACGTGGCCTCCACGCGCGTGGTGCTGATGAACGGCCACACCGGCGCCGACGCGGCGGGCAAGGTGATCGAGGCCTTCGGGCACTTCCTCGTGGGCGGCAACTTCGCGGTGGGCGTGATGGTGTTCATCATCCTCGTGCTCATCAACTTCATGGTGATCACCAAGGGCGCGGGGCGCATCGCCGAGGTGGGCGCGCGCTTCATGCTCGACGCGATGCCGGGCAAGCAGATGGCCATCGACGCCGACCTCAACGCAGGCCTGATCGGCGAGGACGTCGCCCGCAAGCGCCGCCAGGAAGTGGCGCAGGAGGCCGACTTCTACGGCTCGATGGACGGTGCCAGCAAGTTCGTGCGCGGCGACGCCATCGCGGGCCTGCTGATCATGGTGATCAACATCATCGGCGGCCTGGTGGTGGGCATGGTGCAGCACGGGCTGGACTTCTCCACCGCGGGCAAGACCTACACGCTGCTGGCCATCGGCGACGGCCTGGTCGCGCAGATCCCGGCGCTGGTGATCTCCACCGCAGCCGGCGTGATCGTCTCGCGCGTGACCACCGACGAGGACGTGGGCAGCCAGCTCACGGGCCAGCTCTTCTCCAACCCGCAGGTGCTGTTCCTCACGGCCGGCATCGTCGGCCTGCTGGGCATGATCCCGGGCATGCCGAACCTGGCCTTCCTGCTGATCGCGGGCGGCCTGGTGTGGCTGGGCCGCGGGCTGCTGCAGCGCAAGCCGAAGCAGCAGGCCGCGCAGGAAGCCGCAGCCGCTCAGGCCGCGAACATCGCCGCGTCTTCCGCCGAGACGGCCGAGGCGACGTGGGACGACGTGGCCATGGTCGACCCGCTGGGCATGCAGGTCGGCTACCGGCTCATCCCGCTGGTGGACCAGTCGCAGCAGGGCGAGCTGCTGGGCCGCATCAAGAGCATCCGCAAGAAGATCGCGCAGGAAGTGGGCTTCCTGGTGCCGGTGGTGCACATCCGCGACAACCTGGAGATCAAGCCCAACACCTACGTCATCACGCTGAAGGACGTGGAGATCGGCCGCGGCGAGGCCTACCCCAACCAGTGGATGGCCATCAACCCGGGGCAGGTCAGCGGCACGCTGCCCGGCACGCCCACGCGCGATCCGGCCTTCGGCCTTCCCGCGACCTGGATCGACGCGAGCCTGCGGCAGCAGGCGCAGGTTTACGGCTACACGGTGGTCGATGCCTGCACCGTGATGGCTACGCACCTGAACCACCTCATCCAGACCCACGCCGCGGAGCTGCTGGGCCGCCAGGAGGTGCAGCAGCTGCTCGACCAGATCGCCAAGACCGCGCCCAAGCTCACCGAAGACCTGGTGCCGAAGGTGCTGTCGCTCAGCACGCTGCACAAGGTGCTGCAGAACCTGCTCGACGAGGAAGTGCCGATCCGCGACATGCGCACCATCCTCGACGTGATGGCCGAGCACGCGCCGACCGTCAAGGACCCCACCGAACTCACCACGCTCACGCGCCTGGCCCTGGGCCGTGCGATCACGCAGCAGCTCTTCCCGGGCGACAGCGAGATGCAGGTCATCGGCCTGGACGGCTCGCTCGACGCCGTGCTGCAGCAGGCGCTGACCAACAGCAGCGGCATCGAGCCCGGCATCGCCGACAACCTGCTGCGCCAGGCACAGGCGGCCATCACCCGCCAGGAGCAGATGGGCCTCGCGCCCGTGCTGGTCGTGCAGCACTCGCTGCGGGTGCTGCTGTCGCGCTTCCTGCGGCGCAGCCTGCCGCAGCTCAAGGTGCTTTCGCACGCAGAGATTCCTGATTCCCGAACCATCAAGGTCACCACCGCCATCGGAGGACGAGGTTGAATTCCCACCAACAGACAGACGTGCGCACCACTGCGCGCAAATTCGTCGCGGCCACCAGCCGCGAAACCCTGCGACTGGTGAGGGAGGCGCTGGGCGCCGACGCCATCGTGCTCTCGCACCGCGTCACGGCGCAAGGCGTGGAGATCGTCGCGATGGTCGAGGGAGAGGTGCAGGGCGTGGTGCAGCAGGGCAGTGCGCCTGCGCAGCCCGTGGCGGCGGCGGTCGCCGCGGCGCCTGTGGCACCGGTTGCTGCACCAGTCTCGGTACAGCCACCGGCGCTGGCACCGGTCGCGCGTGCGATGCCGATGCCTTCGGCGCCGGCACCCGTCGCATCCGCCGTTCCGGTCGCACCGGTCCCTCCCATCACGGCAGCCGCAGCACCCGCTGCGGCACCTGCCGACACGGTGCTCGAAGAGCTGCACTCCATGCGCGGCATGATCGAGGAGCAGCTCGCCAGCGTGGTGTGGAACGACAGGCAGCGCCGCGACCCGGTGCGCGGCCGCCTGCTGCGCACGCTGCTGGGCGCGGGCTTCAGCGCGCGCCTGTCGAAGGCCATGCTCGAGAAGCTGCCCACCGGCCGCACCTATGCCGAAGGCATGGCCTACGTGCGATCGGAACTCATCCGCGCGGTGCCCGTGCATGAGGACGAGGACGCCCTGTTCGCCGAGGGCGGCGTCTATGCGCTGATGGGCCCTACCGGCGTGGGCAAGACCACCACCACCGCCAAGCTGGCCGCGCGCTGCGTGATGCGCTTCGGTGCCGACAAGCTCGCGCTGGTGACCACCGACAGCTACCGGATCGGCGCCTACGAGCAGCTGCGCATCTACGGCCAGATCCTGAACGTGCCGGTGTACGCGGTGAAGGACGCCGCGGACCTGCACCTCGTGCTGCGCGACCTGCGCGAGAAGCACATGGTGCTGATCGACACCGTCGGCATGAGCCAGCGCGACCGCGCCGTGCCCGAGCAGATCGCCATGCTGGGCCAGAGCCCGCGGCCGGTGAAGAAGCTGCTGCTGCTCAACGCCACCAGCCACGGCGACACGCTCAACGAGGTGGTGCACGCCTACCGCCACGGCAACGAACTCGCCGGCTGCATCTTCACCAAGGTGGACGAGGCCACGCACCCGGGCGCGCTGATCGACACCGTGATCCGCCACCGCCTGCCGGTGCACTACATCTCCAGCGGCCAGAAGGTGCCCGAGAACCTGATGCAGGCCGACCGCGCGCAGTTGGTGGACAGCGTCTTCCAGCCGCGCCAGCACAGCCCGCTTTTCGTGCCCGCCGAGAGCGACCTGCAGGAAGAAGCCGCTTCGGGCGCCGCCTCGCAGCACGCGGTGCAGAAGGCCCAGGGCGAGACCGACCTGCTGCGCCTGAAGTACCAGAACCTGATCCGCGCGATGGCGCACGACGCGCAGGAGCTCGCCACCACCGCGAGCGCCCTGGCCGGCGCACAGATCGGCTTCGAGCGGGCGCGTTCGTTGTGGCGCCAGGCCACCGACGAGGAGGCGGGCCAGAAGGTGGTGCTGCAAGACCTGCTGGTGCACGCGCGCAGCGAGGTGGCCGCCGGCTGCGAGAACTACGTGCTCGCGCTGTGCGGGCAGGTGGGCCTGCGCTCGAACGAAGGCGGCGATGCCTACGAATGCCACGGCAGCCTGCTGCTGTCGGACCGCACCGGCCTGCCGATGGCGGCGCCCAACCAGTGGCTCTCGACGGCGGCCACGCGCGGCGCGAAGGATGCGGCGCGCAAGCCCGGCGCACGCCAGGTGCCCTGGCTGCGCCAGCAGGACCTGGGCCATCGCCCGATGGTCCACCTGCTGACGCGGCTGCCCGGCATCGAGGCCATGGTGCAGTGGCAGGCCGCGGGCCAGCGCTGGCTGGCGCGCGCGCCGGGTTCCACGGCCGTGATCGACTCGCGCACCGGCTCGCCCGACACGCTCGCGCGCATGGACTTCGAGTTCGGCGAGGGCCGGCCCGTGCGCTTCCGCGGCAAGGCCGCACTGCTCGCAGAAGCACAGGTCGACGTGGTGCTGCGCTTCAACGCCGCGGCCATGGCCGCGGGCATCGCGCGCGACGAGATGCCGGCGCTGCGCTGCGTCGCCACGCGGATCGTCGATGCGCGCAGCGGCAACCTGCTGGCGCTGAGCCATGCGCTCTCGAACATCGGCACGGAGGTCCCCGCGCAGCAGCTGGCCCGATGGATGGGCTGGGCGCAGGACGCCGAGCCCTGCTTCCGCCTGCTGCGCGACGGCGTGCAGCTGGTGGGCGGCATCGGCGAGCTCGGCGACCCCGACATCATGAAGCGGCTGCTGATCGCCGGCCAGATGACCGCCACCGTGTGGCGCCTGCTGCAGGCCGAAGGCGAATGGGCCGACCGTGCGCGCGCGCTGATGGGCCAGCTCACCGGCCGCCCGGCGCGCAACGGCCGCGCCATGAGCGGCAGTGCGCTCAGTGCGGGCATGGGCAAGCTCTTCCTGCTGCTGGACGCGCTCGGCACCGAATCGACCGCGCCTGTGCAGCCGCCCCGCGCGCTGGAGCAGCCGCAGAAGCTGGAGCGGCAGGATTGAGGGTGCAGCGATGAACAAGCTGGTTGCGGATCAGGCGGACGGCCTCCGGCGCCTGCTCGCGCCGACGAAGGCGCGCGTGGTCGCGGTGGCCGGCATGGGCCCCGGTGCCGGCGGCACCACCGCCGCGATGAACTTCGCGGTGGCGCTCGCGGGGCAGGGCCGCAACGTCCTGCTGCTGGACGAGCATCGCCGTGCCGACGGTTCGGCGTGCGAGGTGTGGGACATCGATCCGCCCGGCAGCCTGGCCGACGTGGCGCGCGGGCGTCTGGCGCTGGACGGTGCCGAGGTGCGCGTGGCCTGCGGCGTGCACGTGCTGACGGCGGTGCGCAGCGCGTCGCATGAAGCGGCGAATGAGGCCGGCGGCAGCGCGATCGATCCGCGCAGGTTCTGGCACGACGGCGTGGTCGTCATCGACGCCGCCTTCGATGCCGAAGGCCGGCTGTCGCCGCTCGCGCTCGGCGCCGACGACCTGCTGCTGGTGCTGCAGCCGCACCCCGCCTCGGTCACCTCGGCCTACGCAGGCATCAAGCGCCTGCACCACACCCATGGCCTGCAACAGATGCGCTTCCTGCTCAACAACGTGGTGGACGCGCAGGCCGCTCGCCAGATCATGAACAACCTCGCCCAGGCGGGCAGCCGTTACCTGGCGTTGTCGCTGCAGCCTGCGGGCTCGGTGCGTTTCGACCCGCTCGTGGCGGACGCATGGCGGCTGAAGAAGACCATCGCCGAGGCCTTTCCCGCGAGCGATGCGGCGGTCGACTTCCGCCGCGCCGCCGGCGAGATGGACCGGTGGCCGTGGCCCGAGCCGGCACCGCTGCAGGCCGCGGCATGAGCCGCCCGCGCCCCACCGAGGAATGAAGGACGCACGCACGGCCATGTACACCGCACAAGGAACCATCGAGAAATCGCACCTGCTCGCGCAGCACCAGCCGCTGGTGCGCCGCATCGCGCTGCAGATGATGGCGAAGCTGCCGGCCAGCGTGGAGCTGGACGACCTGATCCAGGCCGGCATGCTCGGCCTGCTGGACGCATCGGCGCGCTACCAGGACAACCGGGGCGCGCAGTTCGAGACTTTCGTCAGCCAGCGCATACGCGGCGCCATGCTCGACGAGCTGCGCGCCGCCGACTGGGGCTCGCGCGGCCTGCGCCAGTCGGCGCGCGGCATCGAGAAGGCGATGCAGGCGCTGGGCCACAAGCTCGGGCGAGCTCCCACCGAGGGGGAGATCGCCAAGGAGCTGAAGATGGACATCGAGGCCTACCAGTCGCTGCTGCAGGAGATCCAGGGCTGCCAGCTGCTGTACGTCGAGGACTTCTCCAAGGACGACGCCGACAACGGCTTCCTCGACAGCCACTCGCAGGACGCGCGCAAGGATCGCCGCAGCAGCGACGACCCGCTGGAGCAGCTGCTCGAAAGCGGCTTTCGCCACCAGCTGGTGGACGCCATCGCAGCGCTGCCCGAGCGCGACCAGCTGCTGCTGAACCTCTACTACGAGGAGGAGCTGAATCTGCGCGAGATCGGCGCCATTCTCGAGGTGAGCCAGTCCCGCGTGTGCCAGCTGCACAGCCAGGCGATCAGCAGGCTGCGCGCGAAGCTCAAGGACGTGCTCTAGGGCCTTGCCGCACCTACGCCGTGCCGGGGTCGTCGGCGCCAGCGATCAGGTTTTGTCCGTCAGCAAGGCGCGCCATCATCTGGCGAAAGCCGCTCGCGCGGGTGGGCACTCTCGCAGGCTTGGCAAAGAACCGAAAGCAACACTCTCGATCCACCTCCAGGCTGCAGGCGAGCCGCCCCATCGGCGAGTACGCGCTCATCGGCTCGACCCACAGTTCGGCGCTGGTGCACCGCGGCGGCGACATCGAATGGCTGTGCCTGCCGCGCTTCGACTCCGCAGCGATGTTCGCCAGCCTGCTGGGCGACGAGCGCAACGGCCACTGGAGCATGCGCGCACGCGACCGCAAGGCGCGGATCTCGCGGCGCTACCTGCCCGGCACCGTGGTGCTGGAGACCACGATACGCACCGCCACCGGCGTTGCGCTCGTCACCGACTTCATGCCCAGGCCTGCGATCGACGGCACCCACGAGGTGGTGCGCATCGTGCGCGGCCTGCGCGGCACGGTCGGCATGCACACCGAGTTCCGCATCCGTTTCAACTACGGCGAATGGTGTCCGTGGATGGAGCGGCGCGACGGCGCGGTGTTCGCCACTGCCGGCCCGGACTCGGTGCGCATCAGCTCCGGCGTGCCACTGGTCAACGAGAACTTCGCGAGCTTCGCCGACTTCGATGTGTCGGCGGGGCAGTCCATCGCGTTCAGCCTCGACTGGTTTCCCTCGCACCTGAAGCCGCCGGTGACGCGCGACGCCAATGCGCTGCTGGCGCGCACGGTCGCCGAATGGAGCGCCTGGACCGAGCGCTGCGGCTACTTCGGCGAGTTCCGCGAACCGGTGATGCGCTCGCTGCTCACCCTCAAGGCGCTGACCTACGAACCCACCGGCGGCATCGTCGCGGCGCCGACCACGTCGCTGCCCGAGCTGCCCGGCGGCGAGCGCAACTGGGACTACCGCTTCTGCTGGCTGCGCGATGCGGCGCTCACGCTGTACGCGCTGATCGGCTCCGGCTACGTGGAGGAGGCCAGCGCATGGCGCTGGTGGCTGATGCGCGCGGTGGGCGGCTCGCCCGAGGAACTGCAGGTGATGTACGGCCTGCACGGCGAACGCTCGCTCACAGAGCTGGAGCTGGGCTGGCTGCGCGGCTACGAGGACAGCCGCCCGGTGCGCATCGGCAACGGCGCGCACGACCAGCGCCAGCTCGACGTCTACGGATCGGTCATCGCGGCCTTCCACGCGGCGCGCAAGGCGGGGCTGGCCGACATGGACAAGCTTTGGCCGCTGGAGCGTGCGATCGCGAAGCAGCTGCTGGAGCTCTGGCGCGAGCCCGACTGCAGCCTGTGGGAGGTGCGCGGCGAGCCGCGGCACTTCGTGCATTCCAAGATCATGTGCTGGCTGGCCTTCGACCGCGTGATCGCGAGCGCCACCGAGTTCGGGCTCGAAGGCCCCATCGACCTCTGGCGCGCGGCGCGCGACGAGATCCATGCCGAGGTCTGCGCGCGCGGCTACGACGCGGCGAGCAATTCCTTCGTGCAGTTCTACGGCGCCGACACCGTGGACGCGGCGCTGCTGTGGATGCCGCTGATCGGCTTCCTGCCGATCCACGACGAGCGCGTGCAGGGTACGGTCGCGCGCGTGGAGAAGGAGCTTGTCTTCCACGGGCTGGTGTACCGCTATCGCACCGAGACGGGCGTCGATGGCCTCGGCGGCGGCGAGGGCGCGTTCCTGGCGTGCAGCTTCTGGCTGGCGAACGTCTACGTGGCCATGGGCAAGGTGCGCAAGGCGCGCGCGCTCTTTCGGCGCCTGCTCGCGCTGGGCAACGACCTGGGCCTCTTCGCCGAGGAATACGACCCGGTCGCGCAGCGGCAGCTGGGCAACTTTCCGCAGGCCTTCTCGCACATCGGGCTGATCAACAGCGCGCACGCGCTGGCGTCGGCGGCCGGCGGCGTGTGGGAGCTGGCGGACCTCGACGGCAAGGCGTCAGTGGTGAAGAAGAAAAGGAAGACAGCGCCGAAGCGCGCGGGGAAGGCCGAAGGCAGGCCCGGACCTGAGCCCGAAGAGAAGGCCCCCGTCAGGAAGCGTTCGCGAGCGCGAACTCCTGCGCGCTGAACACGGTGTGGAAGACCGTGCCGTCGAACATCTCGAAGAGCTTCTTCGAGACTTCGCGGCTTTCGTGGCGCACCGGCGATTCGAGCGCGCGGGCGATGTCCTCGCGGCTTGCATAGCGGATCGACAGCACCATCGCGAGCTCGGGGTCGCTCACGTCGCTTTCGAGCTGACGAAGCACGCGCACTTCGAGCGCGCCGGGAAAGCGGGTCCACAGCGGCACCAGCTTGTCGTGCACGTGGCGGTCGAAGGCTTCTTCCATGCCGGCCTTGACCCGGCCCCTGAAGAACGCGCAGCGGATGAACATGGCTTCTCTTCCTTCCTGTGTCGTGTCGGTGTGATGGCGAGGCGACGGCGATTCAGCCGCGCTCGTAGCCGCTGAACTGCCGCATCATCTCGGCCGTGTCCCGCGCGCCGAGTCCGGCCGCGACGAAGGTGCGGTGCAGTTCCGAGACGGCGCCCGCCAGCGGCAGCGGCAGGCGCTGGTCCTGCGAGAAGGCCTGCACCGCCTCCAGATCCTTGAGCATGTTGTCGATGCGGCCGGTGGGCGTGTAGTCGCGCGCGGCCATCCTGGGACCGAACTCGCGCAGGATCTGGCTGTCGGCGCGCCCGCCGGCCAGCGCGGCGGGCAGCTTCGAGGCATCGACGCCGCCAGCCTCGGCCAGCCGCACCGCTTCCGCCACGGCCTGGAAGCCGATGGCGCACAGCAGCTGGTTGACCAGCTTGGTCGTCTGGCCTGCGCCGCTCGCGCCCATGTGCGTGTAGTTGGCGCACAGGCTGTCCATCACCGCGCGTGCGCGCTGCACGTCTTCGGCGCTGCCGCCGGCCATCACCGTGAGCTGGCCGAGCAGCGCCTTGGGCGCGCCGCCGGAAAGCGGCGCATCGACGAAGCCCATGCCCGTGCGCTCGCGCAGCGACTGCGCGAGCCGGCGCGTGGAAGGCGGGTCGATGGACGACATGTCGATCAGCAGCCGCTGCGGGTCGGCGGGCGTGGCGGCGGCGATGCCGTCGTCGCCGAAGATGGCGCGCTCCACCACCGCGGCCGAGTTGAGGCTGGTGATGACGAAGTCGCTCGCGGCTGCTGCCTCGCGTGCCGTGGCGGCAGCCGCCGCTCCGTGCTCGGCGAGCGCCGCGACCTTGGCGGCGTCGAGGTCGAACACGCTCACGCGATGGCCGCATTCGAGGAGCCGGCGCGAGATGGTCGAGCCCATGATGCCGACGCCGATCACGGCCACGCGTGTCGCCGGGGCGGAGGTCTTCATCATGCGAAGGCTTTCATGGCTGGCCGGTGCGGGTGCGCGGCACGGTGCTACAGGCTCGCGGTGATGCCGCCATCCACGTACAGGATGTGGCCGTTGACGAAGCTCGATGCGTCGGAGGCGAGGAAGATGGCCGCTCCGCCCAGCTCTTCCACGTCGCCCCAGCGGCCTGCGGGCGTGCGGCCCGAGAGCCATGCGGTGAAGGCCTCGTCGGCCACCAGCGCCTGCGTGAGTTCGGTCTTGAAGTAGCCCGGTCCCAGGCCGTTGACCTGGATGCCGTGCTTGCCGAGGTCGATCGCCATGCCCTTGGTGAGCATCTTCACCGCGCCCTTGGTGGCGGCGTAGGGCGCGATGCCCGGGCGGCCCAGCTCGCTCTGCACCGAGCACACGTTGATGATCTTGCCGCGCCTGCGTTCGATCATGCGCTGCGCGACCGCGCGTCCCACCAGGAACACGCTGTCGATGTTGGTGGTGGTGATCTTGTGCCATGCATCCACCGGAAACTCGGCGAAGGGCCCGCGATGCTGCATGCCGGCGTTGTTGACGAGGATGTCGATCGGCCCGACCTCGGCCTCGATGCCGGCCACGCCGGCTTCCACGGCCTCAGCGTCGGTCACGTCGAAGGCCCTGGCCTCGGCCGCGATGCCCCTGGCGCGCAGCGCATCCCGCGCCGCGGCGAGCGAGGCGGCGTCACGCGCATTGAGCACGACGCGGGCGCCCGCATTGCCGAGCGCGCCGGCCAGCGCGAAGCCGATGCCCTTGCTGGAGCCGGTGACGAGGGCGGTGCGCCCGGAGAGGTCGAACAGTTTCAAGGCAATTTCCTGGTGCGTGACAGACTTTGAGGATAAGTTACCGGTATCTTTTGCTTGCGTCAACGGGTAAAACCTGAGTTCTCCCAGCTCTATGTCATGGTTAAAGTTACCGGTATCTTCGAAGACCGTGAAGGACCGCGATTGACCACCACCCCCGCATCCCCGCACGTCCTGATGCCGGGCACCTACCCTGAATGGGACATGGCGCCCATGCGCGAGGCCTACACGATCCATCGGCTCTGGGAGGCGGCCGACCGGCAGGCCTTCATCGCCGAACACGCGGCCGACATCCGCGCGATCGCCACACGCGGCGAACTGGGCGCGGGCGCCGAGCTCATCGCGGCGCTGCCGAAGCTGGAGCTGGTCGCCTGCTACGGCGTGGGCACCGACGCCATCGACCTCGCCGCCTGCCGCGCGCGCGGCATCCGCGTGACCAACACGCCCGACGTGCTCAACGGCGACGTGGCCGATCTCGCGGTGGGCCTGATGCTCGCGGTGCAGCGGCGCATATCGGAAGGCGACCGCTTCGTGCGAAGCGGCGCATGGGCCGATGCCGCCATGCCCCTGGCCACGCGCGTCTTCGGCCAGCGCATCGGCATCGCGGGTTTCGGCCGCATCGGCAGCACCATCGCGCGGCGGCTCTCGGGTTTCGACGTCGAAGTGGGCTACTTCAGCCGCACGCCGAAGGCGGAGAGCCCGCACCGCCACTTCGCCAGCCTGGCCGCGATGGCCGAATGGTGCGACGTGCTCGTCGTCATCCTGCCCGGCGGCGAGGCCACGCGCGGCATCGTCGATGCCGAGGTGCTGCGCGCGCTGGGGCCCAGGGGCTTGCTGGTGAACGTGTCGCGCGGCACCACCGTCGACGAAGGCGCGCTGCTGCAGGCGCTGCAGACGCGCACCATCGCTGGCGCCGGGCTCGACGTGTTCCTCAACGAGCCGCGCATCGACCCGCGCTTCGCCGCGCTCGACAACGTGGTGCTCACGCCGCACCATGGCAGCGGCACCGAGCAGACGCGCCGCGCCATGGGTGAACTGGTGCGCCGCAACCTCGAGGCCCACTTCGCGGGCCGTCCCCTGATCACCCCCGTCGCCTGACACCTGACACCGACAGAGAGAGAAGGAAGAAGAACCATGCGCCTGCGTTGCATGTGCCTCGTGATCCACGCCCCCGACGACCTGCGCCTGGACGAGCAGGACGCCGGCGAGATCGGCCCCGGCCAGGTGCTGGTGAAGGTCGCAATGGGCGGCATCTGCGGCTCCGACCTGCATTACTTCCACAACGGCGGCTTCGGCACCGTGCGCATCAAGGAGCCGATGGTGCTGGGCCACGAGGTGGCCGGCACCGTGGTGGCCGTGGCGCCCGGCGTGGAGAGCGTGCGCATCGGCGACAAGGTGGCCGTCAACCCGAGCCGCCCCTGCGGCGCCTGCAAGTTCTGCCTGGAGGGCCTGCCCAACCAGTGCCTGGACATGCGCTTCTACGGCAGCGCGATGCGCACGCCGCACGTGCAGGGCGCGTTCCGCAACATGCTGCTGTGCGAGGCCACGCAATGCGTGAAGGTGGCCGACCACGTGCCGCTGCGGCTGGCCGCGCTGGCCGAGCCGTTCTCGGTGGGGCTGCATGGCGTGTCTCGCGCGGGGCCGCTGCTGGGCAGGCGCGTGCTGGTGTCGGGCTGCGGGCCGATCGGCGTGCTCGCCATCGCGGCGGCGCGCGCGCACGGCGCGGCCGAGATCACGGCCACCGACGTGGTCGACGAGCCGCTGGCCATCGCCCGCGCGATGGGCGCCGACAACGCGATCAACGTCGCGCAGGACAAGGGCTGGGTCTCGCGCTACTCGGCCGACAAGGGAACCTTCGACGTGATGCTCGAATGCTCCGGCAACGAGCGCGCGCTGCGCGACGGCCTGGAGGTGATGCGCCCGCGCGGCGTGGTCGTGCAGCTCGGCCTGGGCGGCGACGTGAGCATTCCGCAGAACATGGTGGTGGCGAAGGAGCTCAGCATCTGCGGCTCGTTCCGCTTCCATGCCGAGTTCGCGCTGGCGGTGAAGCTCATCAACGAAGGGCGCGTCGACCTTTCCCCGGTGGTGTCGCACACATTCCCGATGCTGCAGGCGCGCCAGGCCTTCGAGCTGGCGAGCGACAGGCGCAAGGCGATGAAGGTGCTGATCGACTTCGCGGGAGATGCGGCACAGGCGGAAGCCGTCGCCGCCTGAGGATGGGGCTCAGCCCCGGTGCAGCGGGGTGCCCGGCGCGTCGAGCTCGGCCTTCAGCACGTTGCCGTGCGTCGAATCGGTGACGAACAGCGTGGAGCGGTCCGGCCCGCCGAAGGCGATGTTGGTCGTCGAGGCTCCGACCGGGCCGCGCAGCACCACGACCGGCTCGGCGCGCGCATTGAGCACCCAGACGATGCCGAGGCCCGGGTTTGCGATCAGCAGACGCCCCAGCGCGTCGACCGCGAGGCCGTCGGGGCCGCTCGGGCCGTAGGAGGTGAAGAACTGGCCCACCTTGGCGACGCTGCCGTCCGCGAGCAGCGGCACACGCCAGATGCAGTTGCCGCGGGTCACGGCGAGGTAGAGCACCTTGCCGTCGGGCGAGAGCGCCACGCCGTTGGGGCTGGGCACGTTCGACAGCAGCAGGTCGAGCTGTCCGTCGGGCCGCAGGCGATACAGGCGTCCCGACGGGTCGTGCAGCCCGCTCTGGCCCTGGTCGGTGAAGTAGACGTTGCCCCGCGCATCCAGCACGAGGTCGTTCACGCCCTTGAAGCTCTCGGTGTTGCGCCGCCGCAGATGCGGCGCGACGCTGCCGGTGCGCACGTCCACGCGCATCAGGCCGTTCTTGTAGTCGGTGACGAGCAGCGTGTTCGCGTCGATGAGCTTCATGCCGTTCGGTTCGCCGTCGTACTCGGCGACCAGCGTCCATTCGCCCGAGGCGTCGATGCGGAAGATACGGCCGAAGGGAATGTCCGAGACATAGAGGTTGCCGGCGTCGTCGAACACCGGCCCTTCGAGGAAGGAGTCGGTCGGCTGGCCGCCGCGGTTGGCCTCGGCCCACACGCTCGGCTCGCGGCGCCGGAAATGCTCGGGCATGCTGGTGAAGGTCTGGAGTTCCAGCACCTGGGGCGCTTGCAGGAAGTACATATAGGGGTCCTAGTCGGCGCGGATCAGGCGGCCGCGAATCCATAGAGTTTCGCCGGGTTGTCGACGAGGATGCGCCTGCGCACGGCCTCGTCGCCGCACCAGGCTGCGAGCACGTCGGCGAGCGCGGCGTCGTCCACCGTTCCCGGCGTCTCGGTCGTGTGCGGCCAGTCGCTGCCCCACACCAGCCGCTCGGGCGCGGCCTCGACCAGTGCCCTGCCCAGCGCGAAGGCATCGCGGTAGACGGGCGCGCCGTCGCGCGAGCGCATGTAGACGCCGGAGAGCTTCATCCATGTGTTGCCGCCGTCGAGCAGCCGGCGCGCCACGGCGAATGCCGCCGCGTCTGCACCTTCGGCCGGATCGATGCGCGCCATGTGGTCGATGACCAGCGGCACCGGCAGCGCGGCGAGCACCGGCTCGAGTTCCACCAGCTGCTCCGGATGCACGAATATCTGGATGTGCCAGCCCAGCCGCGCCACCTTGCGCGCCAGCGTCGTCAGCATCCGCGGCGTGGTGGTGCCCCAGGACTGCGGCGTCACGAAGTTCACGCGCAGGCCGCACACGCGCTGCGCCGCGAGGCGGTCGAGTTCATCGTCGGCCACGTCCTCGGCGACGACCGCGACGCCGCGCGCCTGTTCGCCCAGCTGCGCAAGCGCATCGAGGGTGCAGGCGTTGTCGGTGCCGTAGGTCGAAGGGTTGACGACCACCGTGCGCGAGGTGCCCAGCCTTTGCTGCAGCAGCCGATAGGCCGCCACTTCGGCGCGCGGCGGCTGGCGCTTCCAGTGCGGCGAGGCGGGGAAGCGCGGGTCGAAGATGTGCATGTGGCTGTCGCACGCGCCCGCGGGCAGTGCGGGCGCGGGGCGGTCCAGGCCCACCGAGTGGGGAACCGGCTGCGCGATGGAGGTGGCGTTCATTCGTGCGATGTCTTCAGTCGAGCTTGATGTTGCCCTTGCGGATCACGTCCGCCCACTTCGCATCTTCCTTCTTCAGGAAATCGGCGAACTCCGCAGGGGTGGAGCCGACCGGCTGCACGCCGACGTCGACGAATCGCTTCTTCACTTCCTCTTCCTTCAGCGACTCGACCATGGCCTTGTGCAGCTTCTCCGCGATGGGTGCCGGCGTGCCGGCCGGCAGGAAGACGCCGTTCCATTCGTAGGCCTCGTAGCCGGGCACCACGGTCTCGGCGATGGTCGGCACCTCGGGCAGGCGCGGCGAACGCTGCGGGGACGACACCGCCAGCGCGCGCAGCTTGCCGGAGGACACGAGCGGATACGAGGCGGCGATGGTGCTGAACATGAAGTCGACCTGCCCGCCCATCACGTCGGTGATGGCGGGGCCGCCGCTCTTGTAGCCCACGTGCACCATGTCGAGCCCGAGCCGCTGGCGCAGCAGTTCCGCCGCGAGCCGCTGCACGGTGCCGCTGCCGCCCGATGCGAAGTTGATCTTTCCCGGCTCGGCCTTCGCCTTGTCCGCGAGATCCTTGATGCTCTTCAATGGCGATTCGGCGCGCACGATCACGATGTTCGGCGCCAGCGCGACGAGCGCGAGCGGCTGCAGCGCATTGGCGGCATATGGCATGCGCGCGAAGAGATGCGGGTTGATCGAGTAGGGCGTGGCGTCGTAGAGCACGGTGTAGCCGTCGGGCGCGGCCTTGGCCGCGAAGCCCGCGCCGATGGTGCCGCTGGCGCCGGGCCGGTTGTCGACGATCACGCTGGTGCCCAGCTTCACGCCCACGCGCACGGCCAGCACGCGCGCGAGCGCATCCGCCGAGCCGCCGGGTGCATAGGGCACGACCAGCGTGATGGGGCGCTCCGGATAGGCGGCCTGCGCGGAAGTCGCTGCTGCAGCGATGAGGATGCATGCGGCGAGCATGCGTCGGATGGATTTCATGATGTTCCTCCTGTATGCGTTCATTCCGTCTTGAGGTCGAGCGATCGGGCCAGATCGCCGTACAGCCTGACCTCGCCCGCGAGCTGCGCACCGAATGCGTCGCCGCAGGTGTTGCGGGCCTCCATGCCGAGCGAGCGCAGCTTTTCCTGCGTGGCCGGCGCCTGGGAGAACTCGGTCGCCACGCGGCGCAGCGTGGCCAGCACATCGGGCGGTGTCTTCGATGGCGCGAGCAGGCCGTACCAGGCGTCGGCCGTGTAGCCCTTGACGCCAGCCTCCTCGAAGGTCGGCACGCCTGGCAGCAGTGCCGAGCGCTTCGGCGCGGCCACCGCCAGTGCGGTCAGCTTGCCGCTGTGCACCTGCGCGAGCACCGAGCCCAGCGTGGCGAAGGAGCTGTCGACCTGCCCGCCGATGAGGTCGGTCACGGCCTGCGCCGCGCCCTTGAAGGGGATGTGGTTCATCGAGGTGCCCGTGAGCTGCGTGAACTGCGCGCTCGCGAAGTGACCCGAGCTGCCGGCTCCCGGCGTGGCATAGGTGCGCTTGCCCGGATCGGCCTTCACGGCCTGCAGGAAGGCGCCGAAGGTCTTCACCGGCATCGACGGCCCCACCACCAGCACCGTGGGGCTCACGGCCAGCGAGCACACCGGCGCGAAGGAGCGCACCGCATCGAACTTCACGCGCTGGCTGTAGAGCGCCGGGATCATCGTGTGGTTCGTCGCGCCCAGCAGCAGCGTGTAGCCGTCAGCCGGCGCCGCGGCGACCGCCTCGGCCGCGAGGATCGTGTTGGCGCCGGGCTTGTTGTCCACGACGAATGGCTGGCCCAGCGCACGCGATGCGTGGTCTGCGAATGCGCGCGCCACCACGTCGGTGGGGCCGCCCGCGGAGAAGCCGACGAGCACGCGCACCGGCCTGGCCGGCCAGGCCTGGGCATGCGCCTGCATGTGGACCGCCAGTGCGACCGGCAGGCCGAGCGCGAGCGTGAGCGCGGCCCGGCGGGCCTTCTTGCCGCTCTTCATTGTCTTGTCTCCTTGTTATGGGGCTGGATGGCGGCGATGCCTTCAGCTGCTCGCCGCCGTCTGTCGCTCGAGCACCTGCAGCAGGTTCTTCGCGGCGCCCACGCCCATGTTGACGTAGGCGTCGCTGGTCACGCCGCCGATGTGCGGGCTCAGCACGATGTTCTTCTCGCCCTGGAAGGGGTGGCCCGCGGTCATCGGCTCCACCGCGAAGCTGTCCAGCCCGGCCATGAAGACCTGGCCCGAGCGCACGGCCGCCAGCAGGGCCTCTTCGTCGATCAGCCCGCCGCGCGCGGTGTTGACCACGATCACGCCGCGCTTGCAGCGCGCCAGCGTGTCCGCGTTCAGCAATCCCCGGTTCTCGTCGGTCAACGGGCAGTGCAGCGAGACGACGTCGGACTCGGCCCAGATGGTCGCGAGGTCCGCGGCCTGCACATGGGCCGGCAGGTTCTTCGCGTACGGATCGAAGCCGAGCACGCGCATGCCCAGCGCATCGACCATGCGCGCGAAGCGCAGCCCGATGGCGCCGAGCCCGATCAGGCCGATGGTGCGGCCGCCGAGTTCGAGGCTCTTGTGCGTCGCCTTGTCCCAGTGGCCCGCGTGCATGCGTGCATCCAGCGGCACCACCGACTTCGCGCAGGCCAGCAGCAGCGCGAGCGCCTGCTCGGCCACCGCCGCCGCGTTCGCGCCCACGGCCGCCACCACTTCGATGCCGCGCGCCTGCGCCGCCACCTTGTCGATGGTGTCCGTGCCGCTGCCGTGCTTGGAGATCACCTTCAGGGAAGGCGCGGCGTCCATGACGGCCGCGTCCACCTTGCCGTAGCGCACGATGATGGCCACCGGGTCGTGCGCGCGGCACAGCGCGACGAGGTCGTCCTCGGTCGGCGTCTTGCCCGCATAGACGAGCTCGTGGCCTTCGAGCAGCTTCACCGCCTGCGGCGCCAGGTCGGCGCCAGTCACCAGAATGGCCGTCACAGCGTTTCACCTTCCTTCAGGACGCCGGCCGCACGCAGTGCGGAATCGAGCCACTTGGCGGCCGTGTCGCCTTGCTTGATGGCGGCGATGCGCGCGGCTTCGTCCTTCACCTTCTTCGCGGCCAGCGGCAGCAGCGACTCGATCTTCTCGCGCTCCACCACCACCACGCCGTCGGCGTCGCCGATGACGAAGTCGCCCGGGCGCACCGTCACGCCGCCGAGCGACACCGGATGCCCGATGCGCCCGCCGACGCTCTTGGTCGGGCCGTTCGGATTGGTGCCCGTGCAGAAGACCGGGAAGTCCATCTCGTCGATCTCGATGCTGTCGCGGCAAGCGCCGTCCATCACCACGCCGGCGATGCCGAGCTGGCGGCAGGCGGTCATCATGATCGTGCCCATGAGCGCGGAGCTGAGGTCGCCCTTGCCGTCGATGACGAGCACGTCGCCGGGCTTCGCCATGGCGATGGCGGCGTGGATCATCAGGTTGTCGCCAGGGCGCACTTCCACGGTGATCGCGGTCCCCGCGAGCTTCATGCGGGGGCGCAGCGCCTTGATGCGGCCGTCCAGCGCGCCGCGGCGGCCGGCCACGTCGGCCAGGATGGCGGGCTGGAACTCGGCCGCCTGCGCCACGATGTTCGCGGGCACGCGCTCGAAGTCGCGAATGACGTCGGGAAGGGGAGATGACATGGGGAAACCTTCTTGGGTGGTGGATTGGGGGTAGATGGAAAAGGCGAGGCTCATTCGGGCTTGATGCCCGCGTCCTTGATGACCTTGGCCCACTTGGCCAGGTCCGCTTTCTGGGTGTCGGCGAGCTGCTGCGGCGTGCTGCCCACGAGGGTGACGCCGAGCTTGTCGGCCATCGCGGCGATCTCGGGGTCCTTCAGATGGCGCACCACCTCGGCGTTGAGCTTCTGGACCACGGCGGCGGGCGTGCCCGCCGGCGCGTAGAGCGCCTGCCACTGCTCGACCACGAAATCCTTGAAGCCGGCCTGGCCCATGGTGGGCACATCCGGCAGTGCCTTCAGGCGCGCGGCCGAGGTGACGGCCAGCGCCCTCAGCTGGCCACCCTGGATGTGCGGCAGCGCCGCGGCCACCGGCGCGAACATGAAGCTGGTGTGGCCGGCCAGCACGTCCTGGATGGCCGGCGTGTCGCCCTTGTACGGCACGTGCGTCATGCGCGTGCCGGTCTGCAGGCGCAGCAATTCGCCCTGCATCTGCAGGATGGTGCCGCTGCCGCCGGACGCGAACGACAGTTCCTCGGGCCGCGCCTTCGCCTGCGCGACGAGGTCTGCCACGGTGCGCATCGGCTGCGCGGCGCCGACGACCAGCACGTGCGGAATGGTCCCGATCAGGGTCACAGGTGCGAAGGCGCCGACGGGGTCGTACTGCATCTTCTGCAGCAGGTTCGGCACGATGGCCTGCGGGCCGATCGAGGTGCCCAGCAGCGTGTAGCCGTCGGGTGCCGACCGTGCGACGAACCCGGAGCCGATGGTGCCGGTGGCGCCGGCCTTGTTGTCGACGATCACCGTCGTGCCCAGCGATGCGCCCAGGCGCTGCGCGATGGCGCGGCCCAGGATGTCGGTGGTGCCGCCCGGCGGGTAGGGCACGACCCAGGTGATGGGCCTGCCTGTGGGCCACTGGCCCTGTGCGAGTGCGGGCATCGACGCCGCGGCGAGCGCGGCCAGGCCCAATGCGCCGAAGCGGCGCCTGTGCATGCGGGTCATGTTGTTTCCGTGGAAGAATCGTTCTGTTCGTCGAAGCCGTAGAGCGCGGCCGGGTTGTCGACCAGCACGCGGCGCAGGGCGTCCGCTGTTGCGGTCCAGCCGGCGAGCAATGCCATCTGCTGCGCGTCGTCGGGCATGGCCTGGTGGCCGGCACTGGCGCTGGCGTGCGGCCAGTCGCTGCCCCACAGCACGCGCTGCGGCGCGGCCTGCAGGAAGCTCCTTGCCAGCGGTGCCACGTCCGCGAAGTGCGGCGGGCCTTCCTCGCTCACTATGTAGCTGCCAGAGAGCTTGATCCATGCGCGGCCCGATGCGAGCAGGTGCAGCACCAGCGCATGCGCCGCGTGCCTGCCGGCCATCGACGGTGCGAGCCGCCCGAAGTGGTCGAACACGATGGGCACGGGCAGGTCCTCCAGCACATCGGCGAGCTGCGCCAGCAGGGGTGCTGGCGCGAGCAGCTGCAGGTGCCAGCCCAGCGGCGCGATGCGCCTTGCCAGCGGTGCGATCTGCGCGGCGGTATTCGCGACGCCGAGCGAGAGATTGAGCCGGATGCCGCGCACGCCGCAGTAGTGCAGCGAGCGCAGTTCGTCGTCGCCGATGTTCTCGTCGATGACCGCCACGCCCCGCGCCCGTGTGCCGAATGCGACGAGCGCATCGCGCAGGGGGCGGTTGTCGGTGCCGTAGGTGGAGGGCGTCACGAACACCACGCGCTCGGTGCCGGTGCGCTGCTGCAGTTGGCGGTAGTCGTGCGCGGTGGCGTCCGGCGGCGTCAGCTTCGCGCCCGGTGCCGGCGGATAGCGCGAGTCGTACAGGTGCACATGGCAGTCGCAGGCGCCCGGCGGAACCTCGACCGGCGCGCGTCCGTGCCCGGCAGAGAAGGGCGCGGTGGGCATGGTGGGCGAACCGGTGCCCGCGACGACGGAGCCGGACATCGGAATCAGTCCAGTCGGACGCCCGAGGCCTTCACGATCGCGCCCCAGCGCACGCCGTCGGTGCGGATCAGCGAGGCGAACTTCTCCGGCGGGCCGGACAGCACCTCCGCGCCCTGCGCCGCGAGCTTCTTCTGCACCTCGGGCGTGGCGAGGGCCTTGTTGAAGGCCGCGTTGAGCTTCGCGATCGCGTCCTTCGGCATGGCCGCGGGGCCCGCCACGCCGAACCAGGTGACGGCCTCGAAGTCCTTGTAGCCGGCCTCGACCATGGTGGGCACGTCGGGCAGGTCGCGGTTGCGCTGCAGCGAGGTCACGGCCAGCGCGCGCAGCTGTCCGCTCTTGATCTGCGCGATGAGCGTCGGCACCGACGACACGTACAGCTGGATCTGCCCGCCGACCAGGTCGGTCATGCCCTGCGACGCGCCCTTGTACGGCACGTGCGTGAGCTGGATGCCTGCGATCTTCTGGAACTGCTCGGTCGCGAGATGGGCCACGGTGCCGTTGCCCGAGCTCGCGTAGTTGAGCGCGGTGGGCTTGGCCTTCGCTGCGGCGACCACGTCGGCCAGCTTCTTGTAGGGCGAGGCGGAGGACACGACCACCACCAGCGGCGCCGATGCGATCAGGCCGACTGCCGCGAGATCCTTCACCGGGTCGTAGGGCAGCTTGGTGTAGAGCGACGGATTGATCGCGAGGTTGCTGGTCTGGCCCAGCACCAGCGTGTAGCCGTCGGGGCTGGCCTTGGCTGCCGCGTCGACGCCGATGTTCCCGCCCGAGCCGGGCTTGTTGTCGATCACGATGGTCCAGCCTTCGGAGGTCGCGACCTTGTTCGCCACTTCGCGCGCGATGATGTCCGTTCCGCCGCCCGGCGGGAACGGCACGATGAGCTTGATCGGGCGCGCCGGATAGGCCTGCGCCGCCGCAATGCCCGAGGCGAGAAGAAGGGCGAGGCCGAGGGCCGCGCGGCGGGGAATGGAGCCGAGGCTCGAGGTACGCATGGGTGTGTCTCCTTATCGTTCGTTGCCCACCTGCAGGCCGTGCTGCGAGGCGTGGAGCGACTTTAGGTTTGCGTTCCATTCCATACAATGGTGGTCCACTGAACGGACCTTGGACCACTGTGTGAAACAGAATTCGAAAGCCGCATCCGTGCGCAAGGAAGTGATCGAGATGCCCCGCGAGGCGGATGCCGAGGCCTCGGGCGGAGTCACCGCCGTCATCCGTGCGCTGCAGTTGCTCGACACCTTCGGCATGCAGGACGAGCACCTCTCGCTCGCGGAACTCACGCGTCGCAGCCAGATGCACAAGACGACCGCGCTGCGCCTGCTGCGCACGCTGGCGCTCGTCGGCTACGTGGTTCAGCGCGAGGACGGCGGCTGGCGGCTCGGCCCCGCGGCCGGCTGGCTCGGCGCCCGCTACCAGGCCAGCTTCGATGCCAACGGCGTGGTCGAGCCGATGCTGCTCGCGCTGTCGCAGGCAACGGGCGAGAGCGCCGCCTTCTACGTGCGCGAAGGAAATTCCAGGACCTGCCTTGCGCGCGTCGAAGGGCCGCAGCCCATCAGACACCACGCGCGCATGGGCGCGATGCTCCCGCTGGACCTGGGCTCACCGGGGCGCGTGATCCTCGCGTTCTCGGGCGAGCCCGGAAAGCTCTACGAGGACATCCGCAAGAAGGGCTACCACTACTCCATCGGCGAGCGCGAGAAGAACGTGGCCACGGTGTCGGCGCCGGTCTTCGGGCTGCGCTGGGCGCTGCTGGGCTCGGTGTGCATCTCGGGCCCGGCGGACCGGCTGCCCAAGCCCAAGCTGATCGGCCATGCCAAGACCATCATGAAGGCTGCGAACGAACTCTCCTACGCGCTCGCGGGCCGGCCCACGGCGCAGACGCCCGCGGTGGTGTCGACCTGGCATCCCTGAAGGGAGGGCTCAGGAACTCTCGCGCTGCTCGATGTGGAACGGAATCAGCACCGTCTCCGCAGGCGGCCGATGCCCTTCGCGCGTGCCGTCCATCACCCGCAGCAGCAGTTCTCCCGCCGCCTTGCCGATGCCCACGCAATCCACCGCGACCGTGGTGATGCGCGGATGGCAGGCGCGTGCGACCTCGAAGTCGCCGAAGCCGGCGATCGCGATGCGCCCGGGCACTTCCCAGCCGCGACGCTGGCATTCCATCAGCGCGCCGAAGGCCGAGAGGTCGGAGACACAGATCACCGCATCCACGTCCGGCCACTGGCGGATCAGTTGCGCCACGGCCTCGCCGCCCTGCGCCATCGAGATCGGCGGCTGGCCGAAGCTGATGACGCGGCCGTCGGGCAGGCCCAGTTCGCGGATCGCATCGGCATAGCCGCGCTGGCGGTCGGCGCCGCGCGTGTCGCGGTTCGAGGTGCCGCCGATGAAGGCGATGCGCCGGTAGCCCTTGGCGTGCAGGTGGCGCACCATCGCGGCGGCGGCCTCGGCGTTCGAGAAGCCCACGGTGTGCCCGATGGGCGCGGCCGGCAGGTCCCAGGTCTCGACCACCGGCACGCCCGCTGCCTGCAGCATGGCGCGCGCGGCCGGCGTGTGCGAGCCGCCGGTGAGGATCACGCCCTCGGGCCGGCGCGCGAGCATGGCGCGCAGCAGGCGCTCCTCGGTCTCCACGCGGTAGTCGGTGTAGCCCAGCAGCACCTGCAGCCCGCGCGCCTCCACGGCGGCGGTGATGCCCTGCGCGGTCTCCGAGAAGTTGGAGTTGTTGAGCGAGGGGATCAGCACCGCGACGAAGCCCGACCGCTTGCTGGAGAAGGTGCGCGCCGTCTGGTCGATGACGTAGCCCATCTCCTCGCAGGCCTGCAGGATGCGCTGGCGCAGCGCCTCGGAGGTCACGCGGTCGCTGCTCGCGCTGCGGTTGAGCGCGCGCGACACGGTCATCTTCGACACGCCGACGCGCGCGGCCACGTCGGCCATCGTCGCGGGGCGGGTGAGGGCTGGGGCGGGGGCTTTGGTCGGTGGCAAGGCGCTTCTTTCTTTCTCTCTCGGAAGGCGGGAAAGGCGGGTTCGAGGATATGCGACGAGGAGCGGACGGCGTGAGATACCGATAACCATATCGAAGCCAGAATCGACGAGCGAAGAATACCGCCAATGGCGTTGAAAGAAGAATGAAATGGTGACCTCGCCGCATACGGGTAAAGCCTGAGTTACCGGTATCTTTTTGATGCCACACTGCGAGCCCAAGTTCAGGGAAACCAGCGCCGTGGCCATGACCATCGAAGTCTTCGACTCCCGTTTCGCTCCCGTCGCCCAGGGCGCAGGCCCGCTCGAACGCCTGTGCACCGGCGCCGTATGGAGCGAAGGGCCGGTGTGGATGCGCGAGGACGGCTCGGTGCTGTGGAGCGACATTCCCAACAACCGCATGCTGCGCTGGCACGCCGAAGACGGCATGAGCGTCTGGCGCGAGGGCGTGGAGTTCACCAACGGCCACACGCGCGAGGCCGACGGGGCGCTGCTGCATTGCTCGCACGGGCTGCGCGCCATCGTGCGCACGCGCTTCGCGGGTTCCGGCGAAGGCCTGCAGCCGCTGCCCGACGAAGTGGTGGTCGACCGCTACCAGGGCCGCCGCCTCAACTCGCCCAACGACATCGTCGTGAAGCGCGACGGCAGCATCTGGTTCACCGATCCGCCCTACGGCATCGTCTCCGACCGCGAGGGGCACAAGGCGCAGAGCGAGCTGGGCCGCAACCACGTGTTCCGCTTCGACCCCGCAAGCGGCGCGCTGCGCTCGGTGAGCGACTTCGTGGAGGAGCCCAACGGCCTGGCCTTCTCGCCTGACGAGCGCATCCTCTATGTGAGCGATACCTCGGCCGCGCTGCGCACCGACGGCTCGGGGCACCACCACATCGTCGCGTTCGACGTGATCGGCGGGCAGGACCTCGCGAACCCGCGTGTGTTCGCGGTGGTGAACCCGGGGCTGGCCGACGGCTTCCGCGTCGACGTGCACGGCTTCGTCTACACCAGCAGCGCCGACAGCGTGCAGGTCTACCACCCCGACGGCACGCGCCTTGCGCGCATCGCGGTGCCGGAGAAGGTGGGCAACCTCACCTTCGGCGGGTCCGACGGCGACGAGTTGTTCGTATGCGCCTCGGCCTCGCTCTACCGCATCCGGCTGAACACGAGCGGAGCGGTGCGCGCATGAACACGCCGCTGCTGCAGTTCCGGGCCGTGAGCAAGCGCTTCGGCGGCACGCAGGCGGTCGACAAGGTCACGCTGGACGTGCGTTCCGGAGAGATCCTCGCGCTGCTGGGTGAGAACGGCGCGGGCAAGTCCACGCTCATCAAGCTGCTCGCGGGCATCCACGCGGTGGACGACGGAGAGATTCTTTTCGACGGCCGGCCGCAGTCCGAGTGGCGGCGCGGCGACCGGCGCGAGCAGCCGGTGGCCTTCATCCACCAGGACCTGGGCCTCGTCGAGTGGATGACCGTGGCCGAGAACGTGGGCCTGGGCACCGGCTACCCGCGCCGCTTCGGCCTCATCGACTGGAAGTCGGCGAACGAGACGGCGCGCCGCGTGATGGCGCGCGTGGGCTGCGACATCGACCCCGGCCGCCGCGTGTTCTCGCTCACGCGCGCCGAGAAATCGCTGCTCGCCATCGGCCGCGCGCTCGAAGTGAAGGCGCGGCTGCTGGTGCTCGACGAGCCCTCGGCCAGCCTGCCGATGAGCGACGTGGAACGCATGTTCGCCGTACTGCGCGAGCTGCGCCGGCAGGGCATGGCGATGATGTACGTGTCGCACCGGCTCGACGAGGTGATGGCCATTTCGGACCGCGCGGCCGTGATGCGCGACGGCAGGCTGGTCGCGGTGAAGACCACGGCGCAGACCAGCGAGGGCGAACTGGTGGGGCTGATCGTGGGCAAGGCGCTCTCGGCCTCGGTGCAGAAGGCGAGGGCGCCTGCGCGCAGCGAACCCGTGCTCGAGCTCGAGGGCGCCGCCAGCGGCAACGCCGGCCCGCTGAGCCTGTCCGTGCACCGCGGCGAGGTGCTCGGGCTCGTGGGCCTGCGCGGCGCGGGACACGAGGCCATCAGCCGCGCGATCTTCGGGCGCGAGCCGCTGTCGGCCGGGCGCATGCAGCTGCTGGGCAGGGGCTGCGGCTTCAGCTGCCCGGCCGATGCGATCCGCGCGGGCGTGGCCTACGTGGCCGGCGAGCGCCTCGAGGAGAACCTGGCCGGCTCGATGAGCGTGCTGGAGAACCTCTTTCCCAATTCGACGCTGCATGGCGACCACGGCCTGGCCTTCGACCGGCCGCGCCGCGAGAACGAGGGCGCGCTCGCGCTCATCCGCCGCTTCGACATCAACCCGCCCGCGCCCTCGGCCGAAGTGCAGCAGCTCTCGGGCGGCAACCAGCAGAAGGTGGTGCTGGCGCGCTGGTTCCACCTCGACAAGCCGCTGGTGGTGCTCGAGGAGCCGACCGCGGGCGTCGACGTGGGCGCCAAGCGGCAGATCTACGGCGTGCTGCGCGAGCGCGCCGAGGCCGGCACGGCGCTGGTCGTCGTCTCCACCGACTTCGAGGAGATCGCGACCGTGTGCACACGCGTGCTTGTCTTCCGCGACGGGCTGATCGCGGCCGAGCTCACGGGCGAGGCGATCACCGTCGAAAGACTCCTGGCATTGGCAGCAGGCGCGGCGACGCGCGAGGAAGTTCCCGCATGAGCAGCTCGATCAAGTCCACGGCGCTGGAGCCCGACAAGTCCCTCGACGGCGAGGCCGTCTCGCTCGCGCAGAGCCTCGGGCGCGCGATGCCGGTCTACGGCCTCGTCGTGCTCACGGTGGCGCTCGCGCTGCTGTTCTCGGTGCTGCTGCCCGAGACCTTTCCGACGCTCTTCAACCTGCGCGCGATCCTGGCCGACAAGTCGGTGATCGCACTGCTGGCGCTGGCCGCGACGATCCCGATGGTCACCGGCAAGATCGACCTCACCGTGGGCTACGGCATCGTGCTGTGGCACATCCTCGCGATCAGCCTGCAGACGCAGCTGGGCCTGCCGTGGCCGGCGGCGGTGCTGGTGGTGCTGCTGTGCGCGGCGCTGTTCGGCGTGCTCAACGGGCTGCTGGTCGAGCTCGCGCAGATCGACTCCTTCATCGCCACGCTGGGCACGGGCACGGTGATCTACGCCATGGCCATGTGGCACAGCGGTGGGCGGCAGGTGGTGGGCGAGCTGCCCGATGGCTTCGTGGGCATCGCGGGCGGCAGCCTGCTGGGGCTGCCGGTGGGCGCGTTCTACGTGCTCGCGGTGAGCCTCACGCTGTGGGTGGTGACCGAGTTCACGCCGCTGGGCCGCGCGCTGTACGTGATCGGCGCCAACCCGAAGGCGGCGCAGCTCAACGGCATCTCGGTGCGCAGGCACGTGATGGGCGCCTTCGTCGCCTCGGGGCTGCTGTCGGGCTTCGCGGGCGTGCTGCTGGCCTCGCGCCTGCAGATCGGGCAGGCGAGCGTGGGGCTCGAGTTCCTGCTGCCGGCGCTGGTGGGCGCGTTCCTCGGCTCCACCACCATCCGGCCCGGCCGCGTGAACGTGTGGGGCACGCTGGTGGGCGTGGCCATCCTCGCCATCGGCATCTCGGGCATCCAGCAGTTCGGCGGTGCCTTCTACGTGGAGCCGCTCTTCAACGGCCTGACGCTGCTGGTGTCCATCGGCATCGCGGGCTGGGCGCAGCAGCGGCGCAACCGCTCGATCAAGCGGCGCATCGCCGAGCGGCAGCTCGATCAAGCGCAACCGGTTACCCCAACGCCGTCGGAATGACGGCCCACTACGACGACTGGAGACAAGCATGAAGAAGAGTGTTCCCGCGCGCACCGTCGCTGCCGCGGTGCTGGCGCTGTGCGCAGCCGCACTGGCGCCGAAGGCCATGGCCGACGACTTTCTCGATGCCGCGAAGAAGAAGGTCGAGGTCGCGACCATGACCAAGGAGAAGTGGGACGGTCCCACCGCCGGCCCGAAGGCCGCGGCCGGCAAGACCATCGTCTTCGTCGCGGGCGACATGAAGAACGGCGGCATCGTCGGCGTCAGCAAGGGCGTGGAAGAGGCTGCCCGCGCCATCGGCTGGACGGTGCGCGTGATCGACGGGCAGGGCACGGTGAGCGGGCGCACGGCCGCGCTCAACCAGGCGCTGGCCGTCAAGCCCGCGGGCATCGTGGTCGGCGGCTTCGACACCACCGAGCAGAAGGCCGCGTTCGCGGGCGCGGCCAAGTCGGGCATTCCGCTGGTCGGCTGGCACTCGGGTGAGCAGCCCGGCCCGAACGAGAAGGCGGGCCTCTTCGCCAACGTGACCACCGTGACCGACGACGTGGCCGACGTCGCCGCCTCGTGGGTGGTGGCAGATTCCAACGGCAAGGCCGGCGTGGTGATCTTCACCGACTCGCAGTACGCCATCGCGCTCTACAAGGCGCGCGCGATGGAAGCCGTCATCAAGAAGTGCGGCGGCTGCACCGTGCTGAGCTTCGAGGACAGCCCCATCGCCGAGAGCTCCACCCGCATGCCGCAGCTCACCACCGCGCTGCTGCAGCGCTTCGGCGACAAGTGGACGCACTCGCTGGCCATCAACGACCTGTACTTCGACTTCATGGGCCCCTCGCTCACGGCGGCCGGCAAGAAGGGCGACGGCGCGCCCAAGGCGGTGTCGGCCGGCGACGGCTCGGAGGCGGCCTACCAGCGCATCCGCACGCAGCGCTTCCAGGCCGGCACCGTGCCCGAGCCGCTGAACATGCAGGGCTGGCAGATCGTCGACGAACTCAACCGCGCCTTCGCCAAGGAGAAGTGGTCGGGCTACGTGCCCAAGGTGCACCTGGTGACCGTGGGCAACGTCGGCAAGGACGGCGGGCCGAGGAACGTGTTCGACCCGGACAACGGCTACCGCAACCAGTACAAGGCGATCTGGGGCAAGTAGGGCGGGGGCCGCGGGGAGGCCATGAGGGCCTTCAGCGGATTTCCCGGTGCATGAAGGTCGCGTTGTCGATGACGTTGTGCATCTCCAGCCCGCGCTTGTCGAACAGCTTGATGTCGGTGCTCGCAGGCGTGTAATCAAGGATGCCGAAGTTCTCGCGCTCGCCCGTGAGGTAGTACTTGGTGACGAAGGCGCCCGAGGACACCACCTCGAACATCTTCGTCTCGCCGGCCGGCGGCAGGAAGGCGTTCTCGTGGATGTCGCCGGTCAGGAAGATCGACTTGCGACCCTGGATGATCGCGCGGAACCTGGCGTAGTCGTCGCGGTAGCGCATCCAGCCGTTGCCGGTCGCGCGGATCGGGGTGCCGGCGCAGATCAGCACGTAGCCCTGCTCGCCGGCCAGCTCCTGCTTCAGGTAGTCGAGCTGCTTCTGGCCGAGCAGTGGTTGGGCGTCGCCGGGCTTGTCGCTGTACCAGCGGGTGTCGAGGAAGATGGCCTTGCCGATACGCTGCTGCTCGTGAATCAGCGGAATGGAGTAGTAGATGCCGTCGACAGCCGGGTCGAGGTGCGCCGGGTTGTTCAGCTGCCCGATCTGCATGTACTGCGTGAAGAGCCGCCGGGTCTGCTGCTTCACCGCTGCGCTCACGTCCGAGCCGTGGGCGTTGTTCCAGGCGAAGTCGTGGTCGTCCCAGGTGCCGTACACGCCGCCGCCGTTGTCCTGCTTCTGGCGCAGCGCGTCGCGCAGGGCCTTGAAGTTCGCGACGTTCCACTGCGCTTCGTACTTGCCCTGCATCACGTCGGCGAACTTCGCCGCGTCCCACTTCGATGGCTCGCCCAGTCTGGGAAAGTAGTCCATGTAGATCTGGTCGCCCAGGAGGAACAGGTAGTCGGGCTGCTCCTGCGCGATGCGGTCCCAGACGTGCTGGTAGCCGTCGGGGCCGGGCTTGAAGTTCATGCACGACGTGAAGGCGATCTTCATGGGGGCTCCTCTTCCGCCGGTCTGGGCGCCGGGTTGAGGCGGATCATAGGCAGCGGCCGCGCGCTGTCCCTCCGCAGAATATGGGATGGCGCCGCGCCCTCAGGCGCGCTCTTTCTTGAGCTGGCGCAGCGCCGACTGGGCGTGGGCGACGAAGCGGTTCGCCAGCTGCGAAGCCGCGAAGTTCTCGTTGGTCACCGCGAAGATGTCGAAGGAAGGCGCGTTGCGGATCGGCCGGAAGCTGAGCCTGTCGGTCATGCAGCCGCGCGCGGTGAGGTCGTCCACGATGGCCACGCCCGCGCCTGCCGCGGCCAGGGCGCATGCGCTCTGGCCGGCGCGCACCTCGATGCGGGCATCGGGCTGCAGCCGGTGCTGCAAGCACCAGTCGGCAATGATGCGGCCCTGCGGCGTGTCGGGGCTGAAGGAGATCATGCGTTCCTTCAGGATGTCTGCCGGTGACAGCGTGCGCCGCGCCTCCAGCGCATGGCCGCGCGGGAACACGCCGGCCAGCGTCCACTGGCCGATGGGGCGGGAGCTGAGCAGCGGATCGTCGATGGCCAGCGTGGAGATCGCCACGTCGGCCTCGTGCGCGGCGAGGCGCTTCACCATCTCCCTCGCGAGCAGCACCTCGAAGTAGATGCGCGCCGACGGGAACTCCTCGCCCAGTGCGGTGAGCGCGCGCGGCACCATGTCCAGGCCCGTGCTGGGGCTGCACAGCACGCGCAGCGTGAGCATCTTGCCGTCCTTCAAGGCCTGCGCGCAGTCGTCGATGCGGGCCACGCCGCGATACACCTGCTCGACTTCGGCGAAGAGCGCCTGCGCTTCCGGCGTGGCCAGCAGCCTGCCCTTGCGCCGCTCGAAGAGGCGCAGCCCCAGCTGCAGTTCGATGTGCGAGAGCATGCGGCTGATGCCCGGCTGCGAGACGTGCAGCGAGCGTGCGGCATCGGTGACGGAGCCGGCCAGCATGACGGCGCGGAAGACTTCGATCTGTCGGAGGTTCATGACATCGCCCATTCCATCGGCGTGATTCGATAACGCGATGTTATGGCGTTGCCACGTGTTGGTATTTGCCGGGAGCACGGCCGCTTCCTAGCATCGGACCTTCTTTTCCAGAACAACCAGATCAAGAGGCAAACAGGACATGGCCAAAGCCACAGCCGCCGCGCGCGGCATCACCCGCAGGCATGCGATCTCCGCACTTTCGGCAGCGACACTCTCCCTGGCCCTCGGCCGCAGCGTGCATGCCGCCGACGCCTGGCCCACGAAGCCGGTGCGCATCATCGTGCCCTTCGCACCTGGCGGCGGTGCCGACGGCTCGGCGCGCGTGCTGGCCGAGGTGCTGGCGCCGCAGCTCGGGCAGCCGGTGATCGTGGAGAACAAGCCCGGCGCGGGCAGCGCCATCGGCGTGATGGCGGCGCTGCAGAGCCGGGACGGGCACACGCTGCTGATGGGCAGCAACAGCATGGTGATCAACCCCTCGCTCAACCCCAGGCTGAGCTACGACGTGGCGCGCGACTTCGACGCCATCGGCATGGTCTCGCAGCAGCCGCTGGTGCTGGTGGTGCCGGCCGACTCGAAGGCGAAGACGCTGGCCGAACTCGTTGCGCTGGCCAAGGCGCAGCCGGGCAAGCTCAGCGCAGGCAACAGCGGCACCGGCACGCTGGCGCACCTGACGGCGGAACTCTTCGCGCAGGAGACCGGCACCTCGCTGGTCAGCGTGCCCTACAAGGGCGAGAGCGCGCTGATGCCCGACCTGATCTCGGGGCTGGTGTCGATGGGCTTCCTGAATCTGCCGAGCGTGATCGTGCACATCCGCTCGGGCCGGCTGCGCGCGCTGGCCGTGTCGTCGGCGCAGCCGGTGGCCGAACTGGCCGATGTGCCCACGCTGCGCAGCCTGAAGCTGCAGAGCCTGGAGGTCGAGGGCTGGGCCACGCTGGTGGCGCCCAAGGGCAGCATTCCGGCCGAAGGACTGGCGCGGCTCGAGAAGCTGCTGGCCTCGGCGCAGCAATCGGAAGTGGTGAAGAAGCGCTTCGACGCGCTGAGCCTCGAGACCTTCATCCGTGGCCGCGAGGCCACCGCGCAATACCTCAAGGCCGAAGGCGCCCGCTGGGGACAGGTGGTGAAGAGCCGTGGCATCCAGGTCGAGAACTAGCATGGGCAGCGAGAACATCGGAACGAGCCACGCGGTCGAGGCCGACGTGGTGGTGTGCGGCGGCGGCGTCGCGGGCACCATGGCCGCAGTGGCTGCGGCGCGGCAGGGCGCCTCGGTCGTGCTGGTCGAGCGCTACGGCTTCCTCGGCGGCAACGCCACGGCCGGCGCGGTCGCGCAGTTCAACAGCTGGCAGACCGGCAACGGCCGCACGGTGGTGGCGGGGCTGGCCGACGAGGTGGTCCGGCGGCTGCGCGCCTACGGCGGCGCCCGCGAGCACGACCGCTTCATGATGTCCACCGGCCATCACATGGACCGCGTCGAGTACGAGCCCGAGGTGCTCAAGCTGGTGCTCGACGACATGGTGGCCGAGTCCGGCGTGCGGCCCCTGCTGCACGCGAGCCTGCTCGACGTGCAGTGCGAAGGCCGGCGCGTCACCGGCCTGCGCGTGCTGACCAAGGGCGGCGTGCTGTCCTTGCGGCTGGGCGTGCTCGTCGATGCGTCGGGCGACATGGACGCGCTGAAGCAGGCGGGCGCGCGCTTCCTCGAACTCGGCGGCGGCGAGGCGCTGCAGCCGGCGACGATGATGTTCCGCTTCGGCCCCATCGACTTCGAGCGCTTCGGCGCAATCTCGAAGGCCGAGCTCGCCGAAATGGCCGCAAGGGGCTACGCGCAGGGCGGGCTCGCGCGGGCCGCGCTGCATTCGAGCCGCGTTCCTCATTCGGACGATGCCTGGTTCAACATCAGCCGCCTGGCGATCGACGCCACCGACCCGATGGCGCTCGGCGGCGCGGAGATCGAAGGCCGGCGCCAGGCGTGGAAGGCGGCCGGGTTCATCGCGGCCCATGTGCCCGGCTGCGGCAACGGCCGGCTGCGCGCCTTCGCCACGCAGGTGGGCGTGCGCGAGACGCGCCGCGTGGAGGGCGACCATGTGCTCACCGCCGCCGAACTGCTGCAGCCTGTCCAGTTCGCCGACGCGGTCGCGGCGGGCGCCTATCCGATCGACATCCATCCGGCCAAGGGCGGCTCGCTGCACTACGTGCCGATGGGCGACGACCACGCCTACCAGATCCCGTACCGCAGCCTGATCCCGACCACGCTCGACAACGCGCTGGGCGTGGGGCGGGGCATCTCGGCCAGCCACGAGGCGCTGGCGGCGATCCGGGTCATGACGATATCGATGGCGGTGGGGCATGCCGCGGGCATCGCGGCGGCCATGGCGGCGCGCTCTGCCGGCGAGGGCATGGGCGCGCAGGTGCGCTCCGTCGCGGTGCCTGCCCTGCGCGAGGCGCTGCTGCGCGGCGGCGCCGTGCTCGCCTAGGGCCTGCGAGCAGGCCCCGGCTGGTCAGAGCCAGTTGCCGGTCTGCGGCATCTGCACCTTCTCGGCAGGGTCGCTGCTGGTCACGAAGGAGCCGATGACCACGCTCAGCAGCGAGATGAAGATGCTCGCGAAGAGCGCGGTCCAGAAGCCCGACACCCTGAAGCCCTTCACCAGCGCAGCCACCAGCAGGATCATCAGTGCGTTGATGACCAGCAGGAACAGCCCGAAGGTCACCAGCGTCAGCGGCAGCGTCAGCACGATCAGCAGCGGCTTGACGATGGCGTTCGCCAGGCCCAGCAGCAGCGCCGAGACCACCAGCGCACCGGTGCTGTCGAACTTGAGTCCGCGAAAGAGATGGCTCGCCACCCACAGAGAGACGGCGGTGATGGCCCAGTGGATGAGGAAGGGAGTCAGGTCGTTCAGCATGGATTCGGTGGTGTGTGGCAGCAGACGCAGAGCTTGTTGCCTTCGGGGTCGCGGAAATAGGCTCCATAGTAGTCCGCGTGGTAGTGCGGCCTGAGGCCGGGCGGGCCTTCGCAGGCGCCGCCCTGCGCCAGCGCCGTGGCATGGGCGCGGTCCACCGCGGCGCGATCGGTGGCCAGCAGGGCCACCATCTGGCCGTTGCCGGGCGAGGCCGCTTGCTCGTCGTAGGGCGTGCCCACCAGGAACAGCGGGCGCGGCGCGTCAGGGCTCTGCCAGCCGGCCCAGGGCCTGGCGTCGTCCCTGAACCTCAGCTTCAGCCCGAGTTCGCGCATCAGCGCGGAATAGAAGGAGAAGGCGTGCTCGAAGTCGTTCACACCGATGTAGACGTGGGACAACATGCGATTAATTCTTCCGGGTTATCGCCGTCATTGTGGATGCAACGATCGACTGTTACCCGATGAAACATTGCCGGGGGCACCGTTAAGATCGTCGGCTTATGGCCAATGCGTCGATCGCCAGCATGACCCCCGCACCCGCTTCGGCCGACGAGGCCGAATCGTGGGTACGCGGCGAACTCATCCGCAGCCTGATGCGCTCCGCGCGCGGCTCCTACCTGGTTTCGGCGGCGCTGATGCCGGCGATGGTCGGCCTCAACTGGGGTTATGTGCCGCGCTGGGAGCTGCTCCTCTGGCTCTTGGCCGGCGTCATCGCCACAGCCTGCCGCGCGTGGGGTGCGCGGGTCTATGCGGTGCGCTATGCAGGGCGCAGCGCCGCCGCACAGCAGCAGTTCACCGAGCGCTACGGCTTCGTCTGGAGCACCAGCGCGGTGGTGTGGGGCCTGTCGGTGCTGCTCTTCTTCGAGCGCACGCCGCAGGTCAACCAGTTCATGAGCTGGCTCATCGTGGCCGGCGTGGGCACCTTTCCGCTCAACGGGCTCGCGCTGCATCCGCCGCTGCTCAAGCGCTACGTCAACACGCTGTTCATCACGATGCTGGCGGCGGTGCTGCTGCGGCTGGTGTCCATCACGCTGCATCATCCGCAGTTCCAGTACGGCTACCTGATGCCCATCCTGCCGATCCTCCACTGGTTCCTGCTGCTGCGGGCCGGGCGGCACATCTACGAGACGGCGCGCAACAGCCTGGAGCTGCTGTTCCACAACCACATCCTCATCAAGTCGCTGACCCAGCAACGCCAGGCGGCGGTGTCGGCCGTGGCCATGAAGAACCGCTTCCTGGCCAGCGCGGCGCACGACATGCGCCAGCCAGTGCTGGCACTTTCGTTGTACGCCGACTGGCTGCGCAACGAGCCCGAACTGGTGCTGGAACTCGCACCGAAGATCGTGCGGGCCACCCATGCGGTGAATGCGCTCTTCGACTCCATGTTCGACCTGGCGCGCATCGACTCGGGCCAGGTGCGCCTGCACGTCGAGCGGGTCGACGTGCCCGAACTGCTGCACGACCTCGAACTGCAGTACCGCCCCGTGGCCGAGAGCCGCGGGCTGGATTTCCGCGTGCGCATGTGCGAGGGCTCGTTCCTCACCGACCCGATCCGCGTGCGCCGCATGATCGGCAACCTGCTGGCCAACGCGATCAAGTACACGACCGAAGGCGGCGTGCTGCTCGCCGCTCGCCAGACGCGCGACGGCCTGCGCGTGGAAGTGTGGGACACCGGCATCGGCATAGCCCCCGAGCACCTGCGCGACGTGTTCCTGGAGTTCTACAAGGTGGCCGACCACGCCGGCACCTCCGACGGCTTCGGCCTCGGCCTGGCCATCGTCGCGCGCCTCTCGCACGTGCTGGGTCACCCGGTCAGCGTACGCTCGCGCCTGGGCAGCGGCAGCGTGTTCCGCGTCGCGCTGCACGATGCCGACGAGGCGGTGGCGCAGGCGAGGGTGACGGCCTCTGGCGGCTGAAAACCCACACCGACCCGCTCCAAAAAAAACCGCGCCTGAGCGCGGTTTTTTTCAATTCGGGAACACCGAGGATCCGGCTGTGCCGGTCCTCAGGTGTTGCCCCCTGCAAGGGGGTTGGCGCAGCGACACGAAGTGCGCGAAGCCTGGGGGTTAGCCCAATTCAGCCGGACAACAACCCGTTCGTCCGCGCGTAATGCAGCGCCTGCGTCCGGCTCTTCACGCCCAGCCTGCGGAACAGGCGCCACAGGTGGACCTTCACCGTGTGTTCGCTGATCTCCAGGTCGGTCGCGATGTCGCGGTTGCTCATGCCCTTGTCGAGCATGGCGATCAGCTGCGTCTGGCGCTTGGAGAGCTTGCCGCTGTTGGCGGCGGGCAGCTCGTCGGCCTCGTCCTCCGAGCCGGCCATCAGCAGGCCGCGCAGGGCGGCTGCCAGCTCGTTGGAGCTGGCCGACTTCTCGATATAGGTGTCGGCCCCAGCCTCGATGCAGGCGTCTTCCATGTCGGCGGACGGCGCCGCCGAGTACACCGCAATGGGCACGTTCGGATAGACCTGCTTGACCGCGATCACGCCCGAGACGCCGTTGGTGTCCGGCAGCTTCAGGTCCAGGCAGAAGAGCGTGGGCGCGCCACGCTGCTGCACGGAGCTTGCGAGCTTGTCGAGGCGTTCGAGCTCGACGATGTTCTCGGCCGGGCGCAAGCGCCGCAAGACCATCACGATCGCGTCGCGCATCAGGGGGTGGTCGTCGATGACATAAATGCTCATGTTTTCTTCCTTTGTGATCGCACCGTCTTCTCTCGTCGTGCTCACCGGCCGATAAGCCGATGGGCGTTGCCGGATCAACTCCCGCTGGTTGTGCCGGGCGTCGTTTCCGTCAGTGCCTCCAGCGCCTCTTCGACGGCGCGTATTTTTTCCGTACCGATGGGCTCCATCTGGCCAGCCAGCGCGGCCAATGCTTCGCCACGCTGCGCCTGCAGGATTGCGATGGTACGGCCCGCCTCCTGCGGCGAGGCGAATCCACGGCTTTGCAGCAGGGTTTCGCCGCGCGCATCCAACAGCTTGAAATAGAAAAGCCCGTCCGCCTTCTCGCGGTACTGCTTGAAGCTGGGCTTGGCGACCTTGGCCGCCTTGGCTTGCACCTTGTCCTTGCCTGCCGCGAGGTTGCGCAGGCCGACCGCGTGGCGCAGGCTGGTCATGAAGGGCTTCGAAAGCGCCTGAGCCTTCTCGGCACCCAGCAACAGGGTGCGCTCGATCTGGGCCGGGTCGTTCATGAGCGCCTCGTAGCGCTCGCGCAGCGGCGCCACCTCGAGGTCGATGCGCTCGAACAGCATCTGCTTGGCGTCGCCCCAGCCGATGCCGTCGGCATATGCCTTGCGCAGCGTCTCCGTTTCCTCGGCGCTCGCGAAGGCCTGGTAGATCTGGAAGAGCGCGGAGCCCTCGGTGTCCTTGGGTTCGCCGGGCGCGCGCGAATCGGTCACGATGCTGGAGATCTGCTTGTGCAGCTGCGCGCGCGGCGCGAACAGCGGGATCGTGTTGCCGTAGCTCTTGCTCATCTTGCGGCCGTCGAGGCCGGGCAGGGTGGCGACCGCGTCGTCGATCTCGGCCTCGGGCAGCGTGAAGTGATCGCCGTAGAGGTGGTTGAAGCGCTGCGCCATGTCGCGCGCCATCTCGATGTGCTGCACCTGGTCGCGGCCCACGGGCACCTTGTGGGCGTTGAACATCAGGATGTCGGCACCCATGAGCACCGGGTACATGAAGAGGCCGGCGGTCACGTCGGCGTCGGGGTCCTCGCCCTTGGCGACGTTCTTGTCGAGCTGCGCCTTGTAGGCGTGCGCGCGGTTGAGCACGCCCTTGCCGGTCACGCAGGTGAGGAACCAGGTCAGCTCGGGAATCTCGACGATGTCCGACTGGCGATAGAAGGTGACGCGCTCGGGGTCGAGCCCGCAGGCCAGCCAGCTGGCGGCGATCTCGAGCGTGGAGCGCTGGATCAGCGCCGGATCCTGTACCTTGATGAGCGCGTGGTAGTCGGCCAGGAAGAAGAAGCTCTGCACGCCGGGCGCGACGCTTTGCCGCACCGAGTGGCGGATCGAGCCGACATAGTTGCCGAGGTGCGGCGTGCCCGAAGGCGTGATGCCGGTCAGGACGCGCAGGGGAGCTTTGGAAGACGAAGCCATGGGACGGACAGACGAAGAATTTCTTGAAGCGATCTAGAGCAGGAGTGCCTTGAGCGGAGTGATCAGCAGGTTGATGACGAAGTAGCCCACGTCCATCAGCGGCCGCAGCCAGTATGTGCTGACGATGCCCGCGAGGACGAGGCCCATCACGATGAAAAAGCCGTATGGCTCGATGCGCGCGAGGAACATCTGCGCCTGGCCGCTCGGAAGGAGCCCGGCCAGCACGCGCCCGCCGTCGAGCGGCGGCAGCGGGAACAGGTTGAAGGCCCACATCACGAGGTTGACCAGGATGCCGCCTTGCGCCATCTTGATGAAAAAGGTTTCAGTGACGCCTGCCCCGACCATCGCCACCAGCAGCAGCGCCCACAGGATCGCCTGGACGAAGTTGGAAACAGGGCCTGCCAGAGCCACCCAGATCATGTCGCGCTTCGGATGGCGCAGCCGCCCGAAGTTGACCGGCACCGGTTTGGCATAGCCGAAGAGGAAGGCGCCCGAGGTCGCGAAGTACAGCATCAGCGGCATCAGGATGGTCCCGATGGGATCGATGTGCTTGACGGGATTGAGCGTGACGCGCCCCATGACCTCGGCCGTGTTGTCGCCGAAGTGGCGAGCCACGTAGCCGTGCGCCGCTTCGTGCACGGTGATCGCGAAGATCACGGGCAGCGCGTAGATCAGTACTGTCTGTATGAGGTTGGAGATATCCACTGGGCGATTGTGTCAGACAGGAGTGGTTCTCAGCCCCGATTTCAGAGGCCCAGCACGGCCAGCGCGCCGCGTCCCTGACGCACCACGACGGGGTCGTCGCCGGTGCCCATGGGCGTCAGGTCGACCACCGTGGTCGGCTGCGATGGGCATGCGCCGGCGTCGATGACCGCGGCGATCTGCTTCTCGAAGCGCTCGCGGATGGTCTGTGCGTCGTTCAGCGCCTCGGTCTCGCCGGGGGCGATCAGCGTGGTGGCCAGCAGCGGCGCTCCGTGCAGCGACAGCAGCTCCAGCAGCACCTTGTGGTCGGGCACGCGCAGGCCGATGGTCTTGCGCTGCGGATGGCTCACGCGCCGCGGCACTTCCTTGGTGGCTTCGAGCAGGAAGGTGTAGGGGCCGGGCGTGGCCGCCTTGAGCAGGCGGTACTGCTTGTTGTCGACGCGGGCGTAGTTGGCCAGCTCGCTCAGGTCGCGGCACAGCAGCGTGAGGTGGTGCTTCTCGTCGACCTGGCGGATGCGGCGCAGTTGGTCGACCGCGTCCTTGTCGTCGAGGTGGCAGACCAGCGCGTAGCTGGAGTCGGTGGGCACGGCCACGATCTCGCCGCGCTCCAGCAGCGCGACGGCCTGCTTCAGCAGACGCTGCTGCGGGTTCTCTGGATGGACTTCGAAATACTGGGCCATGGTGAAGAGTTCTCCGTTCAGGATTCGGCAGGCTCGATGGGCACCCGGCGCTCGCGCACCGTGAGCCACGCGCCGGCCGCGCCGCAGACCGCGATCATCGCCATGCCGACGAGCGAGAAGCGGTCCGGCACATGGGAGAAGACGACCCAGCCGCCGAGCATGGCGAACGCGATCTGCGCGTACAGGTAGGGCGTGAGCGTGGAAGCCGGCGCGCGCTGGTAGGCCAGGATCAGCATGAAGTGCCCCACCGTGCCCATGAAGCCCATGAGGCACAGCAGCGCCCACCACTCCCACGAAGGCAGCGAGGTCCACACGAAGGGCACCGCGAGCGAGACGATCAGCGTGCCCACCCAGCCGGTGTAGAAGTGCATGGTCAGCGGGTTCTCGGTCTGCGCAAGCTTGCTCGTGAGCACCTGGAACCAGGCGTTGCTCAGCACCAGCCCCAGCGGCAGGAAGATGGCCCAGCTGAACGCGCTGCCGCCCGGGCGCAGGATGACCAGCGTGCCGATGAAGCCGCCCGCCACCAGCGCCCAGCGCAGCGGCGACACGTGCTCCTTGAGCGTGGTGGCCGCCAGCAGCGTGATGACCAGCGGCGCGATCAGCACGATCGAGGTGAACTCCGCCAGCGGCATGTAGCGCAGGCTCAGGAAGGCGAAGATGCTCGATGCGAGCAGCAGCGCCCCGCGCAACGCCTGGTAGCGGGGATGCTTCGTGTGCAGCAGCGCCGTGCCGCGCAGCGGCAGCAGCACCAGCGTGGTCGCCACTGCCTGGAACGCATAGCGGAACCACACGCCCATGAGGATCGGCACGCCCAGCGTGGAGTACTTGGTGGCGGTGTCGAGCGTCGCGAAGCAGGCCACGGCCAGTATCACGAGGCCGATGCCGGCGAGGATGCGTTCGGATTCCTTGGCGCGGCTTCGCTGCTGCGCCACGCGTGCGGCGGCCAGCGCAACGGTCGCTGCGCTGTCGGTGCTGGTCCCGGGGCTAGGGCTCACTGCTGGATGCGATCGCCCAGCAGTTCCCACACGGGAGTGAGTGCGCCGGGCAGTGGCGGCAGCTTGCCGAGATCGCAGTGGCTCTCGTCGGGGCTGTGGAAATCGCTGCCGCGCGAGGCGGCGAAATCGAACTCGAGCGCCTTGTCGGCGTATTCGACGAACTCGGCCGGTGTGTGGCTGCCGGTGACGACCTCGATCGCCTTGCCGCCATGCGCCTTGAATTCGAGGAACAGCGCGTATTCCTCGTTGGCGGTGAACTTGTAGCGACCGGGGTGCGCAATCACCGCCAGGCCCTTGGCGGCGGTGATCCAGTGCACGGCATCCTTCAGCGTGGCCCAGCGGTGCGGCACGTAGCCCGGCTTGCCCTCGGTGAGGAACTTGCGGAACACCTCGGGCGTGTCGCGGCAGTGGCCCTGCTCGACGAGGAAGCGCGCGAAATGCGTGCGCGAGATGAGTTCGGGATTGCCGACGAACTTGAGCGCGCCTTCATAGGCGCCGTGGATGCCGACCTTGGCCAGCCCCTCGGACATTTCCTGTGCCCGCTTGCCCCGGCCGCCGCGCGTGTCGTAGAGGCCCTGCGAAATGGCGGCGTCGTCAGGGTCGAAGCCCAGGCCGACGATGTGCACCGTCTCGCCCGCGAAGGTCACGGAAATCTCGGTGCCGGTGAGGTAGCGCATGCCGTTGGCACGTGCCGCCGCGGCGGCGCGGTGCTGGCCGCCGATCTCGTCGTGGTCGGTGAGCGCCCAGAGTTCCACTCCGTTGGCGGCGGCGCGCGCTGCCAGTTCTTCGGGCGTCAGCGTGCCGTCGGAGACCACGGAGTGGCAGTGGAGATCGGCATTGAGAATGGAGGACACCCCCGCATTCTATGGGGTCTGGAACGGCGATGCGGGCGCATGGATACTGTGGAAGATGCTATTAAATAAATAGCATTAATGCGCCATTGCATGCGCCTCAGCGCTGCTTGCGGAAAGCCGCCCAGGCTGCCACCGCGGTGAACGTGGCCACGATCGCCACCACGATCCAGAAACCGTGCTTGTGGTCCGCCAGCGGAATGCCGCCCACGTTCATGCCGAACAGGCCGGCCAGGATGTTGATCGGCAGCGCCAGCACCGTGACGACCGTCAGCACGAACAGGCTGCGGTTGTTGTCCTCGTTGACGTTGGCGGCGATCTCTTCCTGCAGCAGCTTGATGCGTTCCTGCAGCGCCTGCATGTCGCGCAGCACGACCGAGAACTCCTCGGTCGAGCCGCGCAGCGCCTGCGAGTCGGGCTCCGACATCCATCCCGGCGGCCCCTGCAGCAGCCGGAACAGCGCTGCCGGCTCCGGCGCCAGCAGCCGCTGCAGCCGTACCAGCAGCCGGCGCAGCACGCCCAGGCGCGCGCGCTTGTGGTCGAGGCGGCCGGCGAGCAGTTCGTCCTCGATGCGGTCGATGCGGGAGGTGACGCCGCGCACGATCTTCACCAGCACGTCCGCCTGCGCGCGCAGCAGGTGCTCGAGCAGCTCCGTGCTGGAACGCGGCGCGTCGCCCGCCTTCACCGCGGTGCGCAGCGCATCGACCGAACGCAGCGGCTTGGTGCGGGCCGTGACGACCAGGCGCGGGCCGACGCTGATCCACAGCGTGGAGATGTCGGAGGGCTCGAAGCTGAATTCGAAGTGCACGTCGTTGATGACGGCGATCAGCGAATCGTCGTCGCGCTCGATGCGCGTGGAGGGCAGGCCCTCGTGCAGCGTCTCGTAGAAGGTGTCCGAGAGGCTCGCGTGCCGCACCAGCCAGCGCTCGGCGTGCGCGTGGCTCAGGTTGAAGTGCAGCCAGACGTAGGGCGGGTTTTCCTGCGCGTCCTCGCCTTCGCAGCCAGCCTGGGCTTCATGGGTTTCGACGTCGCGCCGTTCGGCCAGCCAGGCCGCGGCCTGCGCCGAGTCGATGGCCCGTGCGGGCTCGGCCGCACGGGCGTCGAAGAGGTAGCCGCAGATCAGCCCGGCTTCGTCGCCCCCGTAAGACTGGGCTGCGAGATCATGGAATGCCGACAAGATGCTGGGTGCGCGAGTTCAGAAGAGGCGGGTGAAGAGCCAGTAGAGCGAGCCCGACAGCAGCATCGCCACCGGCAGCGTCAGCACCCAGGCCAGCGCGAGGTTGCGCAGCGTCGACAGCTGCAGGCCCGAGCCGCTGGCCGTCATCGTGCCGGCCACACCCGAAGACAGCACGTGCGTGGTCGATACCGGCAGCCCGTACATGTCGGCCGCGCCGATGGTGACCATGGCCACCACCTCGGCCGAGGCGCCCTGGGCGTAGCTCAGGTGCGTCTTGCCGATCTTCTCGCCCACCGTGACCACGATGCGCTTCCAGCCGATCATGGTGCCCAGGCCCAGCGCGATGGCCACCGCCACCTTGACCCATAGCGGGATGAAGCGCGTCGCGCTGTCGAGCTCCTGGCGGAAGGTGTTCACGCGCAGCTTCGTCTCGTCGTCGAACCTGGCCGCGCCGCTCTTGTCGAGGTGACGGATGGCCTCGGAGGCCAGGTACATGTCGTTGCGCACGTTGGCGACGGCCTCCGCCGGAACGCCGGCCAGCGAGCCGTGCTGGCGCACCTGCGTGCCGATGCTGCCGGCCGTCGCGGCAAGGGCCGGCACCACGGCCGGGGTGAACTCGCGGGTGCGCACGTAGGTCGAGAGCGTGTCGCGCGCAGCCGCCGGTGCCATGGCTGGCAGCGAAGTCGGCGCGCTGCGGTTCAGCGCGTTCTGCGCCATCTCGGCGACGGCCACGAACTTGACGTTCTCGTCGGCGGGCATCGCGCGGTTCAGCGCGTAGGCCATCGGCACCGTGCCCACCAGGATCAGCATGATCAGTCCCATGCCCTTCTGGCCGTCGTTGGAGCCATGCGCGAACGACACGCCCGTGCAGGTGAGGATCAGCAGGCCGCGGATCCACCACGGCGGCGGCTCGCTGCCCTTGGGCTCTTCATAGAGCGCGCGGTTCTTCACGAAGGCGCGCAGCGCCAGCAGCAGCAGGGCGGCGCAGCCGAAGCCGACCATCGGCGACAGCAGCAGCGAATAGCCCACCTTGGTGGCCTGAGCCCAGTCGACGCCGCTGGTGCCGTCGCGCCCGTGCATCAGCGCGTTGGCCACGCCCACGCCGATGATCGAGCCGATCAGCGTGTGCGACGACGAGGCCGGCAGCCCCAGCCACCAGGTGCCCAGGTTCCAGATGATGGCGGCGATCAGCAGCGCGAAAACCATCGCGAAGCCTGCGCCGGAGCCCACCTGCAGGATCAGCTCCACCGGCAGCAGCGCGATGATGCCGAAGGCTACCGCGCCGCTGGACACCATCACGCCCAGGAAGTTGAAGACCCCCGACCACACCACTGCGAAGTTGGGCGGCAGCGAGTGGGTGTAGATCACGGTCGCGACCGCATTGGCCGTGTCGTGGAAGCCGTTGACGAATTCGAAGCCCAGTGCGATCAGCAGCGCCACGCCGAGAAGTATGTAGGGCACCCAGGTGGTGACGGGCGCTCCCGAGGCGGTGACGTCGCCGACCAGGCTCCATGCGGTAAAGAGCAGGCCGGCGGCCAGCAGTCCCACGAAGGTAATCAGCGTGAGCGGACCGGGCCTGGCGTCGAGCTTAGGCCGCTGCGAGGCGGACGCGGATGGCACCTCTGCATGCGGGGCAGCGAGCGTGTTCATGGGGGATTCTGGGGTGTTGGAATGGCTCCAGATGGTGTTCGCCGCGTGTGACAACTACATGTCAACGGCGTCAAATCCGTCACGTGGCCGTCATGGAGGGCGAGCAGCATGCTTTTTCCGCTTCCCTTTTCAAACTTTTCTCTCCTGCCGCCCCATCATGCTGACGAGCGCACTTCCCGACCACGAAGACCTGATGCAACGCATCGCCCGCGACCTGATCGACAGCTACGACGAGGAGCTCGAGCTGGAGATCGAGGACCGCAACATCGACGGCCTCGACCCCGCCTCGGTGAGCGCGGCATCCTCCACCGACAAGGCCGCGCGCCAGGCCTACTTCAAGGAGCTGTTCCGCCTGCAGGGCGAGCTGGTCAAGCTGCAGGACTGGGTGCAGCACAGCAAGCAGAAGGTCGTCATCCTGTTCGAAGGCCGCGACGCGGCGGGCAAGGGCGGCGTCATCAAGCGCATCACCCAGCGGCTGAACCCGCGCGTGGCCCGCGTGGCCGCGCTGCCGGCACCCAACGACCGCGAACGCACCCAGTGGTACTTCCAGCGCTACGTGGCGCACCTGCCGGCCGCCGGCGAGATGGTGCTGTTCGACCGCAGCTGGTACAACCGCGCCGGCGTCGAGCGCGTGATGGGCTTCTGCACCGACGACGAGTACGAGGAGTTCTTCCGCACCGTGCCCGAGTTCGAGAAGATGCTCGTGCGCTCGGGCATCAAGCTCATCAAGTACTGGTTCTCCATCACGGACGACGAGCAGCACATGCGCTTCCTCGGCCGCATCCACGATCCGCTCAAGCAGTGGAAGCTGAGCCCCATGGATCTCGAAAGCCGTCGCCGCTGGGAGGAATACACCAAGGCGAAGGAAATCATGCTGGAGCGCACCCACATCCCCGAGGCGCCGTGGTGGGTGGTGCAGGCGGTCGACAAGAAGAAGGCGCGCCTGAACTGCATCAGCCACCTGCTGGGGCAACTGCCCTACCAGGAAGTGCCGCATCCGCCGGTCGAGCTGCCCGAGCGCGTGCGCCATGCCGACTATCTGCGTCAGCCCGTGCCGGCGAACATGATCGTTCCCGAGATCTACTGAGGAAAGCCCGGTTTCCGAAGCCGGCCCAGGGTAGGCCGGCCGGCGCTTTGCGGTCACACTGCGCGCCATGGCCCGCCGTTCCACAGCTTCAGTCTTTGCCCGCGCCTATAAGCGCAACCTGCGTGCGCTCACCAAGGCCACCCTGAGCAACAGCAAGCGCATCGCGGGGCAGGTCCAGCGCGCCACCGCCAAGCGGCTCAAGCCGCCGCCGGGCAAGGGCGACTGGCTCGCCGGCGTCGCGATGGGCCCGGGCGGTGCGCGCGGCTATCACCTGTTCCGCCCGGCAGGCCTGGAGCTGCAGCCGGGCGAGCGCCTGCCCCTCATGGTCATGCTGCACGGCTGCGGCCAGACCGGGCGCGACTTCGCCGCGAGCACTCGCATGAACGCGCTGGCCGTGCGCCAGCGCTTCCTGGTGCTCTACCCTGAACAGGACCGGATCGCCCATCCCCAGGGCTGCTGGAACTGGTACGAGCGCCGCTCCGGCAAGGCCGACGCCGAGGCCGCCACGCTGATGGCCGCCATCGATCAGGCCTGCATGCTCTACCCCGTCGACCGCGATCGGGTGGCGCTGGCCGGCCTCTCCGCCGGTGCGAGCATGGCGGCGCTGCTCGCGACGCGCTATCCGAACCGCTTCCGCGCCGTCGTGATGCATTCGGGCGTGGCACCCGGCGCGGCGAAGTCGTCCGCCACGGCGCTGGGCGCGATGCGCGGCGAGCACGTGCCGCCCATGCCGACAACGGCCGTCGGCAAGGCGATGGGCGCGGCGGCCGTCTTCACCACCCTGCCGCCGATGCTGGTGCTGCATGGCGACGCCGATGCGGTGGTCGCGCCGAGCAACGCCGTCAGCAGCGCCGCGGTGTGGGCGACCGCCGTGGGTGCGCGGCCCGGGTTGACGCGCGAGGTGCAGCGCGGCAAGCGCCGCCCGATGCGGGTGACCGACTTCAGGCGCAAGGGGCGCACGCTGGTCACGCTGTGCGAGATCGCGGGGCTCGGCCATTCGTGGAGCGGCGGCGCGCCGAAGCTGCTGTTCAGCGACCCCGAGGGGCCCGATGCGACGCGCATGACCTGGGCTTTTGCCGCTGCGCAGTTCAAGGCAGCTGGAGGCGCGAAGAAGGGTTGAAGAAAGCGAGGGGCAGGGCGGCTATGCGGCCACCGCTCCTTCGCGCGCCGCGGCCCGCCACGCACTGGGCGCCATTCCCTTGCTGCGCTTGAAGGCCTTGCTGAAGGCCGCCTCCGACTCGTAGCCCACCGCAGCGGCGATCGCTCCCAGGCCAGCGTTGCCTTGCCCCAGCATGTTGCCGGCCTTGAACATGCGCCATTGCGTGAGGTACTCCAGCGGCGCCTGTCCCACCCGCTCGCGAAAACGCTGCGCGAAGGCCGAGCGCGAGAGGTTCGCGACGGCGGCGAGCGCCTCCACCGTCCAGTCGCGCGCGATCTCCTTGTGCATCGCGCGCAGTGCGGGGCCGATGCGCGCATCGGCCCGCGCAGCAAGCCAGCCCGTCTGCGATTCGGCGCTGGCCGCGACGTGCGCGCGCACCGCCTGAACGAACACGATGTCGGCCAGCCGGCTCACGAGCAGGCTGGACCCCAGGCCCGGCTCGCCGGTCTCCATGGCCAGCAACTGCAGCGTGCCTTGCAGCGCGAGGGCGCGGGCCTGCTCCATCTTCACGTGGAGAAGCACCGGCAGCAGGTCGAGCAGAGGCCGCGCGGCGCGCTGGTCGAAGTGGAACCAGCCGCAGATCACCGAGGCCGCCGTGCCCGTGCCGCCGAGCTCCACCAGCCCGCCGATGCGGTCGCGCACGACGGAGGCGCAGCTCACGGTCGGCGTGTTCGGATGGTCGCGCAGGACGTAAGGCGTGCCATGCGCCAGCACATAGCAGTCGCCCGCCGCCAGCGCCACCGGCTGCGTCATGCCATCGACCTCCAGCAGGCAGCCGCCGCGCACCACGAGCCCGAAGCGCGCGCTCTCGCCGCCCGCCAGGCTCACGCCCCAGGGCGCGCCGGCCTCGAGGCGGGCATACAGGGCGCTCTGCACCCTCATGGCGGCAAAGATGTCATCGAGCGGGTCCATCGAAGGCTCCTGGTGCGGTGGACGAATGGACAAGATTTTCGGCCTCTTGAGCATTCACTGTCCAGCGACGGCGCCAGAAACTGCGGTCTCACTCTTTCCCAATGCAACCGGCAGCAGGAGCAGGCCATGAACACCAGAACCGCTTTCAACGATTTCACCGAACTCGCCGACCGCTATGTCGCCGTCTGGAACGAACCCGACGCCGAGGCGCGACGCGCCGCCATCGCCAGCCTCTGGGTGCCCGACGGCGAGCACTACGTGCGCACGCTGCAGGCCAGGGGCCACGAGGCGCTGCAGCAGCGCGTCACCGGCTCGCACGAGAAGAACGTGCGTGACGCCGGCTTTCGCTTCGTCCGCGCGGGCGACGCCCAGTTCCTGCACGACGCTGTGATGTTCCATTGGCACATGGTCCCGGCAGCGGGCGGCCCGGTGGCCGCGCTCGGGCTGGAGTTCCTGGTGCTCGCCGAAGACGGCCGCATCGCCACGGACTACCAGTTCATCCTGCCGACGCCGGCCGCCTGAGCCCGGCCGATGACCTCCGAGGTCATTGCCGCCGTGCCTGTTCCTTCCAACACTCGAATCCATCATGACGCAGTCAAACATCGCTTCGGCAGCATCGCTCTCTTCCACCGGCAGCCAGAGTCCGCACGCGACAAGGCCCGGCCGGCTCGGCCTGTGGGTCATGCTCAGCGGCACCTTCCTGGTGGTGCTGGACTTCTTCATCGTCAACGTCGCGCTGCCCTCGATGCAGCGCGAACTGCAGGCGAGCGCGGGAACCCTGCAGCTGGTGGTGGCCGGCTACGGCCTCGCCACTGCCGCAGGGCTGATCACCGGCGGCCGGCTCGGCGACCTGTTCGGGCGACGCCGCATGTTCATGCTGGGCCTGCTGCTGTTCACGCTCGCTTCGGCCGCCTGCGGCCTGGCGCCGAACGCCGAACTTCTGGTGGCGGCACGCGTGCTGCAGGGGCTGGCCGGCGCGCTGCTGCAGCCGCAGGTGCTGGCGATGATCGGCCTGGCCTACACCGGCGAAGACCGGGCGCGTGCCTTCGCGGCCTATGGACTCACCCTGGGGCTGGGAGCCACGCTCGGGCAACTGGTCGGCGGCCTGCTGATCCATGCCGATCTGGCGGGCCTGGGCTGGCGCAGCTGCTTTCTCATCAACGTGCCGATCGGCCTGCTGGCGCTGATGCTCGCACCGCGCGTCATTCCGCCGCTGGCGAACAACGGCAACAGCCGCCTCGACCTCGTCGGCATGCTGCTCGTGGCCGCGGGCTCGGCGGCAGTGGTGCTGCCGCTGGTGGAAGGCCGCGAGCAGGGCTGGCCGCTGTGGAGCTGGCTGTGCCTCGCGGCGGCGCTGCCGCTGCTCGCAGCCTTTGCGTACCAGCAGCGCCGGCTCGCCGCGCGCGGCGGTACGCCGCTCGTGGCTCCGGTGCTGCTCGCCGATGCCCGCTTCGGCATGGGCCTGCTCACGACGCTGGCCTTCTACGTGGGCAACGCCTCGCTCTACTTCGTGCTGGCGCTGTATCTACAGCAGGGTCTCGCACTCGATCCGCTCAGCTCGGGCGTCGTCTTCACGTCGCTGGCGGCCGGTTTCTTCGCGACGTCGATGGCGGGAGCGCGCCTCGCACGCCGCTTCGGCGGCAAGCCGCCCATCGCGCTCGGTGCCCTTGTGCTCGCCGCAGGACACGCACTGCAGTTCGCCAACGTGGCCGGATGGCCCGGACACTCGCACGTCGTGGCGTGGATGGTGCCGTTGCTGCTGGTGCAGGGCGCGGGGCTCGGCATGGTCATGGCGCCCCTGGTCTCCACCGTGCTGGCCGGCCTGCCGCCGCAGCATGCGGGCGTGGCCTCGGGCGTGATATCGATGGTGCAGCAGGCGAGCAACGCGCTGGGCGTGGCGCTGATCGGCATCCTCTTCTACGGGCGGCTCGGGCATGCGCCGGATGCGGGGGCGTACGCCAGTGCCTTCGGGGTGGCGCTGCTTTACCTGACGGGGTCGGCGTTGCTGGTGGCTGTATTGCACCGCAGGGGGACGCGAACCACCTAGTGTCCTGTCCCGTTTATTCGACGGCAGAGGCGAGATAGTTTTTCGAGGATT
>NZ_JBQEQC010000027.1:0-108267 GCF_052044195.1 Variovorax sp. 22077 | reverse complement strand
AGCGCTTGTCGCATCGAAATTTCTCGGGAGGGTTGACACCGGATGTCTCATGCGGCCTCCCGCAGGCCGCGAGGTGCGTAGGGCGCGGCGTCGAAACCGGGTGTCGCCCCGGTCATCAGCGCGGCGAGCAGGTGCGCGCTGCCAGGTGCCGTGGTCACGCCGAGGCCCTCGTGCCCGACGGCGAGCCAGAGCCTCTCGCGCCACGGATGCCTGCCCAGAAGCGGAAGCCCATCGGGCGAGGCCGCGCGCATGCCGGTCCACGAGCGCAGGGCGTTGAGGTTCGCGAGCCCCGGCAGGTAGTCGAGCGCGCGCTGGAGCATGCGCGCGAGCATCGGCGCTTCCACGGCCGCGTCGGTGGTGTCGAACTGGCGCGAGGAGCCGATCAGCAGCTGCCCCGTGGGACGCGGCTGCACGTTGAAGGCGACCGAGTCGCCCTCGCTGTGGTGGGCGCTGGTCACGTAGCCGAGTTCGACGAGCTGGTGGTGCACCGTGCCCGGATAGCGGTCGGTGATGAGCAGGTGGCCCTTCTTCGGGCGTATCGGCAGCTCGGGGCACAGCGCGGTGGCCTGGATGCCGTTGGCGAGCACGACGCGCGGCGCGGCGCGGCGGCCGCCGTCGGCCAGGCGCAGCGTGCCGCTTTCCTCTATGGCATCGACCTTCGCCTGCTCGACGCGGATCGATGCCCCATGCTGGGCGAGCAGCCAGCGCGCCGCGTTGGGTGCGTAGAGGATGCCGTCGCCAGGCACTTCGAGCGCGCCCGCGAGGCCCTTGCGCAATGCAGGTTCGGCGGCCGAGAGCTGCCGTGCGTCGAGCAGGCGGCTGTCGATGCCGTCGGCGCGCAGCCGCTGCAGCTTGCGCTCGGCCTCGGCCATCTCCTCGTCGTTCGCGGCGATCCACAGCGTGCCGCAGGCGCTGTAGGCGCAGTCCTCGCCCATGCGCGGCGCGAGCTCGCGCCACTGCGCGATCGAATGGCGGCTCAGCGCCAGCTCGGCCGGGTTGTCGTCCATCACCACGAGGTGGCCCATGCCGGCGCCGGTGGCGCCGCCGATGCCGGCGTCGAGCACCAGCACCTTCGCGCCCGCATTCGCGAGCGCATGCGCGCACGCGGCGCCGACGATGCCGGCGCCGATGACGATGACGTCCGCGTCCATTGCGCCCGTCGTGCCCGTGGTCAGAGCCGGATGCCCCAGCCGAAAGGATCGGCGTCGTCGATCAGCAGTGTGGCCTCTGCACTGATGTGCGCGCGGCCGCGCAGCGTGGGAATGACGCGGCCTTCGCCGTCGAGCGCGTAGCTGGCCTCGAAGACGCTGCCGATCACGCTGGCCTGCTTCCACACCTCGCCCGGCGCGAGCTCGCCGTCGGCCGCGAGGCAGGCGATCTTGGCGCTGGTGCCGGTGCCGCAGGGCGAGCGGTCGTAGGCGTTGCCCGGGCACAGCACGAAGTTGCGGCTGTCGGCGCCCTCGCTGTCGTCGGCGAAGAGCTCGATGTGGTCGATCTCCGCGCCGTCGGCACCGGTGATGCCCTGCGCCGCCAGGGCCTTGCGCAACGCGGCGGTGTAGTCGGTGAGCGCGGCGAGGTTGTCGCTCGCCACGCGCTGGCCGTGCTCGCTCACGAGGAAGAACCAGTTGCCGCCCCAGGCCACGTCGCCGCGCACGGTGCCGTGGCCGGGCAGCTCGACCGCCGCCTGCCGCAGGTGCCGGTAGGCGGGCACGTTGCGCACGCTCACCGAGCCGTCTTCGTGCAGCGTGGTGGTCACGGTGCCCACGGGCGTCTCGATGCGGTGCTCGCCCACGCCGATGCGCCCCATGTGCGCGAGGCTCGCGACCAGCCCGATGGTGCCGTGGCCGCACATGCCGAGGTAGCCGGCGTTGTTGAAGAAGACGACGCCCGCGGCCGCATCGGCCGAGACCGGCTCGCACAGCAGCGCCCCCACCACCACGTCGCTGCCGCGCGGCTCCAGCACGGCGGCGGCGCGCCACTTGTCGTGCCGCTCGGCCAGCAGCGCGCGGCGCTCGGCCATGCTGCCCTTGCCCGGATCGGGGAAGCCCCCGATCACCAGGCGCGTGGGCTCGCCGCCCGTGTGTGAGTCGATGACCTGGATGCGATGCATGTTCTTCGCTTCGTCTCAGTAGCTCGCGATGGGCACCGGGGCCGCGTTCTTGAAGGTGAACACCGTGATCGGCGCCTGCTTCATGTTGCCCTTGTCGTCGTAGGCGTAGGTGGCGGCCACGCCCTTGTAGGTGGCCTTGTAGAGCTCGGCGCCGACCTTGTCGGGATCGATGGAGTTGGCCTTCTTCATCGACTCGCCGATGAAGAGCACCTGGTCGTAGTACGAGGCGGCGTACGCATCGGGATCGATGTTGAAGCGCTTCTTGAACTTCTCCTTGAAGGCCGGGCCGCTCTGCGCCTTTTCGAGGATGGAGCCGCCCTGCGCGCAGAACACCAGGTCGTTGACCGCGTCGCCGCCGAGCTTGCCGGTGGCGGGGCTGCAGACGGTGTCGCCGCCCAGCAGCTTGCCGGGCACCGCGAGCTGCTTCATCTGGCGCGCCATGGGCGCGGCCTGAGGCGCGTAGCCGCCGAAGAAGATGGCCTCGGGCGCCTTGGCCTTCATGTTGGTGAGGATGGCGGTGAAGTCCACGGCCTTGTCGGTGGTGAATTCCTGGCCGACCACGGTGAGGCCCTGCTTCTTCGCCTCCTTGGTGAATTCCTCGGCGAGGCCCTGGCCGAAGGCGGTGCGGTCGTCGATCACGCCGACCTTCTTGACCTTCATCTCCTTGGCCGCGTACACGGCCATGGCGCCGCCGATCTGGTTGTCGCTCGCGATGATGCGGTAGAGGTTCTTGTAGCCGCCCTGCGTGACCTTCGGATTGGTGCCCACGGTGGAGACCATGGTGCCGCCGTCGGCGTAGATGCGCGAGGCCGGGATGGCCACGCCCGAGCAGTACGGGCCCATGACGTACTTGACGCCGTCGTCCACGAACTTCTGCGCCACGCTCACACCGGTCTTGGCGTCGCACTGGTCGTCTTCGGAGACCAGCTCGAACTTCAGCGTCTTGCCGCCGACGACGAGCTTCTTCGCGTTGAGCTCCTCGATGGCGAGGCGCACGCCGTTTTCATTGTCCTTGCCCGCGAAGGCATTGGGGCCCGAGAGAGGACCGCTGTGGCCGATCTTGACCACCTGCTCCTGCGCGTGCGCCTGGCCGGCGAGGGCCAGGGCCGCGAGACCGAGAAACGAGACCATGCTTGCTTTTGTCTTCATGCTTCTTCCTGCTGGGTTGGGGACGATGAAAAACACGCGGCCGGCAGCCGACCGGTAAGCCGGTGCCGGCGCGCCGTCGGTTTATTGCATGACCGACTGGTATTGAACAGGCCTCGTCGCGAGCGCCTTCTTCACGATGCCTTCGACGAACTCGCGCTCGGCGCCGACCAGCGGCAGGCGCGGGCGGCGCATGTGCTCGGTACCCACGCCCACGATCGCGTCGATGAGCTTGAGGTTCTGTACGAGCTTGGTCGACACGTCGAGGTGCAGCATCGGCGTCATCCACTGGTAGAGCTTGAGCGCCTCGGCGAACTTGCCGGCCTTCATCAGGTCGTAGAGCGCCACCGTCTCGCGCGGGAAGGCGCAGCCCACTCCGGCGAGCAGGCCGTCGCAGCCCAGCGCCAGGCCTTCGTAGGCGAGGTCGTCGACGCCGAGGAACAGCTGGTAGCGGTCGCCCACGGTGTTGCGCAGGTCGGTGATGCGGCGGATGTCGTCGGTGCTTTCCTTGATGGCGGCGATCCATTCGCAGTCGGCCAGCTCGACCATGTGCGCGGGCTTCAGGTCGACGCGGTAGGCCACCGGGTTGTTGTAGACCATGATGGGCTTCTGCGCCGCATTGGCGATGGTGCGCACGTTGAGCATGGCCTCGCGCGCGTCGGCCACGTAGATCACCGAGGGCATCACCATGAAGCCGGCCACGCCGAGCCTGTTGGCGCCATCGACGTAGCGCAGCGCCTCGCGGGTGCTGGTCTCCGACACGTTGGCCAGCACCGGGATGCGGCCGTCGGCGGCTTCGAGCGCGATCTTGGCGACCTGCAGCTTCTCCTCCAGCGTCAGCGTGCTGGCCTCGCCGAGCGAGCCGCAGGTGACGAGGCCGTGGATGCCGTTGCGGATCTGGAAGTCGATGTGCCGGGCGGTGCCCTCGGCGTCGATGCTCTCGTCGGCGTGGAACTTGGTGGTGACGGCGGGAAAGACGCCTTGCCAGCGGGGATTGCTCACTTGATCGCTCCTTCGGATGTGCGGTGGAAGACACCGGACTCTAAATATATTAAGGATATACGGTCAAGATACTTTTGGGGCAAGCGCTCTTTTGCACCGAGTTCTTCTGTGATACGGAAGCGGCGGCGCAGGGCGAGCCGCCCTGCCGTGCAGGCGGCTCGTCCGCCTACTTGTGGCCGTCGGCCGGTCGCAGCACGCCGCGCTGGAGCGTGACCTGCTTGCCGATCGGCGGCGCGGTCTTCGTCTCGACGGTGCGCAGCCTGCCGTCGTCCATGCGCACGCCCACTTCGTAGACGGTGACGGTGCGCACGTGCTTCTCGATGGCATTGCCCGCGAAGCCGCCGCCGACCGCGCCCAGCACCGTGGTGGCGACGCGACCGTTGCCGTGGCCGAACTGGTTGCCGACGAGGCCGCCGACCACGCCGCCCGCTACGGCGCCCACGCCGGTGGTCTTCTGCTGGCGCTGCACCGGCCGGACCGATTCGACGCGGCCGCAGACCGCGCACGGCGGCGCGGCACGCATGGCGGGCGCGGGTTCGGCTGCAGCAACGGCCGTCGAATTTGCAGGAGCGGGCGCTGACTGCGGTGCGGGAGCCATTGCCTGAGGGGCGGGGGAGGCTGGAGCGACCGCAGGCGGCGGCATGGCAGGCGCGGGCGGCATGGCCTCGGGCTTGAAGTCGTCGGGTGCCGGGGCGGTCGAAGCGGCGGCCAGGGGCGCGGAGGCGGGCGCCGCGGTTTCCTGCCCCTGCCTGTGCAGCAGCACCCCGCCCAGCGCCGCGACCGCGATGGCCAGCACGCCGATCACGGCCCAGAGCACCTTGGGCGATCTGCCTGCGTGCACGGTGGCAGGCTGTTCGAGGGGCGATGTCGAGTTCATGAGATTTCCTTTCCGCCCCGGCGCACGGCGCGCGGGGTACCGCCAAAGCATGGCTTCGAGGGGCGGGAAGTTCAATCCGCCGGCGTCCTACAAGGCGATTTCGCGCCGGAGGCGCCGCCGCAGGGGATCAGCCCGCCCGGGCCATGCCTGCGATCGGCTCCAGCGCGAGCAGGGTCAGCTGCCCGTAGCCGACGTGCAGCCAGCCTTCGGCCTGCATGTGCTGCAGCGCGAGGTTGCAGCGCTGGCGCGAGACGCCGGCGATGGCGGCCAGTTCGTCCTGCGCGATGGGCAGGTGGATCAGCCCGAGCGGGTTGTTCAGCGGATGGGCCAGCCCGCACAGCGCGTTCGCCACGCGCGCGGGGCCGCGCATCAGCCGCACGTCGCCCACGTGGTCCATGAAGTAATGCAGGCGCTCGTTGATCTGCGCGTAGATGAAGTCCTTGAACGCCGGGTGCTCCTGCAGCAGGCGAGCGAAATCGTCCAGCGGCAGCAGCGCCACGCGGCTGTCGCGCAGCGCCACGTAGTCGGCGTGGCGGGGCTTGCCGCGCAGCAGTGCGCCTTCGCCGAACCAGCAGCCCGGCAGGATGCCGCCGAGCGTGGAGCTGCGGCCGTCGGCGGCGAGCACCGAGGTCTTGAGCAGCCCCTCCATCAGACCGAACCAGGTCGACGGAATCTCGCCGCGCCGCGCCAGCAGCTGGCCCTTCGACACCCGGTGCTCGCGCATGCGCTCCATCACCCGCTTGCGCAGCGGCGCGGGCAGGGCCGCGCTCCACGGCGACAGACGCAGCAGCTCGTCGATGCCCAGGCCCGCGGGTTCGTCGGCCTTCGCACGCCGCGAAGGAAGGGGCTCCGCTGCCCGCCGATGAGGCACGGCCGGCGGATCGTGCGACGGCCCCTGCGACGGCTCGTGTGGCTTCTTTTCCAACGGGCAAACCCTTAATTCAAATGTCTCATTTCCAACAGTATCGCCGCCGCATCGCCCGAACAATCCGGCCCGAACCGCCCGCCGGGCGGCTTCTGGATGCCCGCTACACGATGCACGATTCGCCCCCTTCCGACGCCCACGGCCAGCTGCTGTGGACACCCTCGGCCGAACAGGTCCGCGCCAGCGGGCTCCATGCCTACCAGCAGTGGCTGGCCGAACGCCACGGCGTGCCGGCGGGCGGCTACGAGCAGCTCTGGCAGTGGTCCGTGGACTCGCTGGAGCCCTTCTGGCAGTCGATCTGGGAGTACTTCGGCGTCGTGGGCGAGGGCGACACGCATCCGGTGCTCGCGCAGCGCGAGATGCCCGGGGCGCAGTGGTTTCCCGGCACGCGGCTGAACTACGCCGAGAACGTGTTCCGCAGGGTGGGCAACGACCCGGCGAGCCCCGCGATCGTCGCGCGCAGGGAAGACGCGCCGCTGCGCACCATGTCGTGGGCCGAGCTCGAGCGCGACACCGCCGCGCTGGCCGGCCGGCTGCGCGCATGGGGCATCGGCCCCGGCGACCGGGTGGCCGGCTACCTGCCCAACTGGCCGGAGACCGTCGTCGCCTTCCTGGCCTGCGCCAGCATCGGCGCCATCTGGTCGAGCTGCGCGCCGGACATGGGCCCGGGCGTGGTCCTCGACCGGCTGCGCCAGATCGAGCCCTGCCTGCTGCTGGCGACCGACGGCTACCGCTACAACGGCAAGCGCCACGACCGCAGCGCCCAGGTGAAGGAGCTGCTGGCCGAACTGCCCAGCGTGAAACGCGTGGTCCACGTGCCGGGCCCGGGCGACGAGGCCCCGGCACCCGACTGGCGCGACCGCGTCGACTGGGCCGATGCGCTGCGGGAGGACGCCCCGCCGCGCTACGAGCGCCTGCCTTTCGACCACCCGCTGTGGATCGTCTATTCGTCCGGCACCACCGGCCTGCCCAAGGCGATGGTGCACGGCCACGGCGGCATCGTGCTCACGCACCTGAAGACCATGGCGCTGCAGCACGACCTGCGCGCGGGCGACCGGCTGCTGTTCCTCGGCAGCACCGGCTGGATCGTGTGGAACCTGCAGGTGGGCGCGCTCCTGACCGGCGCGAGCATCGTGCTTTTCGACGGCAACCCCGCCTGGCCCGACGCCGGCGCGCTGTGGCGCTTCATCGGCGAGCAGGGCGTCACACTGTTCGGCTGCGGCGCGGCCTACCTGGCCAACTGCATGAAGGACGGGCTGCGCCCGCGCGACATCGCGGACCTCGACCGGTTGCGCGCCATCAACGCGACCGGCTCGCCGCTGCCGGTGGAGGCCTATCTCTGGGTCTACGACGCCGTCAAGCCCGACCTCTGGCTGGCCTCGATCAGCGGCGGCACCGACATCGCCTCGGGCTTCGTGGCCTGCGCGCCCAGCCTGCCGGTGCACGCCGGAGAGATCCAGTGCCCCGAACTCGGCGTGGCGGCCTACGCATTCGACGATGCCGGCCGGCCGGTGGTCGACGAGGTGGGCGAGCTGGTCATCACGAAGCCGATGCCCTCGATGCCGCTGTACTTCTGGAACGATCCCGGGAACCGGCGCTACCGCGAAAGCTACTTCGAGACCTTCCCCCATGTCTGGCGGCACGGCGACTGGATCCGCTTCACGCCGCGGCGCAGCGCAGTGATCTACGGGCGCTCCGACAGCACCATCAATCGCTTCGGCATCCGCATGGGCACCGCCGAGATCTACCGCGTGGTCGAGCAGCTGCCCGAGGTGCGCGACAGCCTCGTGGTCGATCTCGAATACCTGGGCCGTCCCTCGTTCATGCCCCTGTTCGTCGTGCTGCAGCCGGGCATGGCGCTCGATGCGGCCCTCGTCGAGCGCATCCGCGCCGCCATCCGCACCAAGGCGTCGGCGCGCCACGTGCCCGACGACGTCGTGCAGGTGGAGGAGATTCCGCGCACGCTCAGCGGCAAGAAGATGGAAGTGCCCCTGCGCAAGCTGCTGCTGGGCACGCCGGCCGAGAAGGTGGCGAGCCCCGACAGCATGCAGAACCCGCGCAGCCTCGCCTTCTTCGTCGACTACGCAGGCAAGCGCGCGGCGGCCTGATGCCGCGCGGCCTCCCGTTTTCGCTTTCCACCCGCATCCCACGCATACACACACCCAAGGAGACACAGAAGATGCAACGACGCCATTTCCTCAACGCCATGGCAGGCGCCGCCGCCACCGGCGCACTGACGCCCTTCGCCGCCCTCGCCCAGGCGCTGGAGCAGGTGAAGGTCATCTACGGCTTTCCCGCCGGCAGCGCCGGCGACAGCGTGGCGCGCCGCGTCGCCGAGAAACTCGGCGGCACGCCCTACAGCAGGAACCCGGGCTACGTGGAGAACAAGCCCGGTGCGGGCGGGCGGATCGCGCTGGAGACGCTCAAGGCCGCACCAGCCGACGGCTCGGTGCTGGCGCTGGCGCCCGTGTCGGCGCTGTCGGTGTATCCGTACATCTATCCGAAGCTCTCGTACAAGCCCGAGGACGTGACCGCCGTGTCCATCGGCGCGGTGATGTTCCACGGCCTGGCCGTTGGGCCTTCGGTCCCGGCGGAAGTGAAGACCCTCAAGGACTTCCTGGCCTGGGCCAAGGCCCATCCCGAGAAGGCCAGCTACGGCTCGCCAGGCGCCGGCTCCATGCCGCACCTGCTGGGCGCGCTGCTGGGCATGCGCGCGGGCGTCGACCTCAAGCACGTTCCCTACCGCGGCACCGTGCCCAGCATCACCGACCTGGTGGGCGGCCAGATCGCGGCAGCCATGAACCCCAGCGGCGACTACCTTCAGTACGTGAAGGCCGGCCGCATCCGCGTGCTGGCCACCTCCGGCAAGAAGCGCTCGCCCTTCCTGCCCGACGTGCCGACCTTCACTGAGCTGGGCTACCCCGACGTGACCTCCGAGGAATGGTTCGGCTTCTACGCGCCGGCCAGGACACCCGCCGCCACCATCGCCGCCGCCAACGCCGCCATCACCCAAGCGCTGAAGGACAAGGCCGTGGTCGACGCGCTGGCCCTGGTCGGACTGGTCGCGAACGGCACCACGGCGCAGGACATGGCGGCCGACCAGAAGGCCGAGTACGAGCGCTGGGGGCCGCTGGTGAAGCAGATCGGGTTCACTTCGGAGTCCTGAACTCCTGCCCGGCAGGGGCCTGCAGAAAAGCCCCTGCGGCCGAGGCATGCTTCCAATCGGCAAATCGGCCGACACAGCCGGCCGTCTGTGTTGTCGGTCCCGAACACCTTCACTGGCAGGTTGCCGAAGCTGGGACAGCCGGATGCTGCATCTTCACCAAAAGCGCGCTCGCAGCTATGCGTGGCTGCAACTCTCTGGTTGAGCGAACAAGTCGACCATGACTTGTCTCAGCCAGACCTGGGGCGAGCTGCTGTCGTGCCGCTGGTGCCAGATCAGTCCCAGCGGCCGTTCGGGCATCGCGATGGGCGGATCGCGCTGGCAGAGCCGGTCGGCGTAGGCGCTCAGGTCGAGCAGCGAAACCGGGAGCACCGCGATGTAGTCTGTCGCGGCCAGCACCGCCAGCGTCTGGGTGTAGTGGTTCAGCGTGAGGATCAGGTTGCGGCGGATGCCATGGGCTGCCAGCAGGTTGTCGTAGAGCGGCATCGTCATGCCCGGCAGGCACACGTCGAGGTGGCGCGCCGACAGGAAGCGCTCCATCGTCAACTCGCCTTGCGCAAGCGGATGGTCGCGGCGCATCAGGCAGCGGGAATGAACGGGCCACAACGTGCTGGCTCGCAGACCGCGGGCGTGCTGCGCATCGTCCCGGTTGGCGCCGATGGCCAGGTCGATGCCCTCTCGCTCGAACATGGGGAACATGTTGGCGACGCTGTAGGGCAACAGATTGATCTGCACGCGTGGCGCGTGCGTCTCCAGGTAGGCCCCCAGTCTCGGCATGATCCGCTCGGCCGTGTAGTCGGACATTGCGATCGTGAATGCGCCCTCGTAGGTCAGCGGATCGAATGCTTCCGGGGTCAGCACCTTCTCGATCTGCAAATAGTGCGGCTGCAACTGGTGCCACAGCTCCAGGCCGTGGCTTGTCGGCCGGATGCCCGAGGCCGTGCGCTCGAAGAGCATGTCGCCCAACGCGGTGCGCAGGCGCTGCAGCGAATTGCTCACCGCTGATTGCGACAGGCACAACGCGGCGCCGGCACGCGTCACGTTGCGCTCCCGCATGAGGGCCGCGAACACACGCAGCAGGTTCAGGTCGAGCCCGTCGAAGGTGCCACGGCGCGCGCCGGCGGTGCGCCCCGCATTCCTGGGGCCCGGCGTCGGCGTCGCGTCGTCCTGTGCGTGAAGGCAGGCGGCGGATGCGGTCGTCAGAAGTGTCATGTCGCCAGGAGCTCAGCAGATAGCGTGCCAGCCGCGTCAATGATGGGCCGGCGGGTTATTGATGCGGCTGTTATCCCCCATTTCCACAATGCGTTGGACGTCGTCCAGCGCGGAATCTGTAATCGCCTCCTCCCCTTTTCCACTTCCATTTTTTCCTTATCCCCCAATTCGAGAGGCCCGCTGTGAATCGCTTGGACCGCCGTCAACTCCTCATTTCCGGTGTCACCGCCGCGCTGCTCGGCAGCCGTGGGGCCTGGGCCCAGTCCCAGGCCACCTTTCGCATCGGTGCGCTCAACCCGGTCACGGGCAGTGGTGCCAACTTCGGCTCGGGCATGCAAAAGAGCATCGTTTTCGCGGCAGAGGAAGTGAATGCCGCCGGGGGCGCGGCAGGGCGCAAGCTCGAAGTCTTTTCCGAGGACGACCAGACGAGCCCCAACGCGGCCGTTCTGGCAGCGAAGAAGTTGCTCGAAGTCCATCGCGTCCAGGCCATCCTGGGTACCTGGGCCTCGGGCGTCTCGCTGGCTGTGCTGCCCATGACCAACACGGCCAATGTCATCCTCATGCACACCTCCGGCGCGGTCGCTCTGGCCGATCCCAAGGTCAACGCCAAGAAACTCGCATTTCGCTACCAGGGCAGTTCCAAGCACCTGAGCCGTGCCTTCGCCGAGGCTGCGCGCAAGGAAGGCCTGCGGCGTCCTGCCGTCATGGCGCAGAACAATCCCGCCCTCGCACCGCACGCCGAAGGTTTTCGCAAGGTCTGGGAAGGCGCCGGCGGCAAGCTGACGGATTTCGTGCTCTACGAGCCGGGCCGCCCGAGCTATCGCTCGGAGCTGCAACAGGTCCTGCGCTCGAAGCCCGACGGCATCATCCTGTCGGCATATGTCGCCGACGCCACGGCCATCGTGCGTGATTGGGGGCAGCTGGGCACGCCCATGAAATGGATCATCCCGGGCTTCGGTGCCAACGTGGACTTCATCAAGGGCGTCACGCCCGAGGTCGCCGAAGGCATCGTCGTGGTGGAATCGGTCGTCAACGAACGCAGCAGTGCCTACGCACGCTTTGCTCGCCAGTACGCCCTGACAATGAAGCAGGCACCGGAAAGCAACGTCTACGCCGCCATGTGCTACGACATGGTCCAGGTGCTGGCCCTGGCCATCGAGGCAGCCGGCCCGGGTGCCGATGCGGTGGCCGTGGCGGCGAAGGTCCGCGATGTCACGACCGGCAAGGGCCAGCCGGTGGGCAGCTTCGAGGAAGGCAAGAAGCTGCTGGCGCAGAAGAAAGCGATCAACTACGAGGGCGCCTCGTCCTCGGTCGATTTCGACGACGAGAACGATGTCGATCCCACCTTCGCCGCATTCGTGATCCGCGCAGGCAAATGGCAGCGCGCCTACGCCATCAACGGCTGAAGGCGACCACGTCATGGATCTGGCTCTGTCCGACTTCCTGAACCTGGCCCTCAACGGGCTGGCCGAAGGCCTGCTGGTGGCGCTTCCGGCGCTGGCTGTGACCTTGGTCTTCGGTGTCGCCCGCTTTCCCAATGCGGCGGTCGGCGACTTCGTGTCATTGGGCAGTTTCGGCGCCCTGACGGCGCACCGGCTCTCCGGCGGCTCGATGCTGGCTGCCGGCATCGGGGCTGCGGCCGCTGGCGCGGCGGGTACCTGGCTGGGGTGGCGGCTGGCATTTGCGCCGCTGCTGAGGCGCAAGGGCCTGGCGCTGCTGCTGACATCCATCGGGGTCGGGTTCGTGCTGCGCGCGGCGATGGGGCTGGGCTTCGGTCACGAGATCAAGCTGTTCGACCTGCCGCCGATGCGCGCCTGGCGCTGGGGTGACCTGGTCATCAATCCGCTCGATGTCTTCGTGGGCGGGATGTCGCTGGCCTGCGTCGTCCTGGTGTTCGCGCTGCTGCGATTCACGAGCACGGGCCGCACCATGCGTGCCATCGCCGACGACATGGACCTGGCCCGGGTGGTCGGCATCGACAGCCGCGCCGCCATGACACGCATGTGGCTGCTCTCGGGCATCGTCTGCGGCGTGGCCGGGCTGGCCTACGGCCTGAAAACGCAGGTCAGCCCGGAATCGGGCGCCGACATGCTGCTGGCGGCCTTCGCCGCCGCCGTGGTCGGCGGGCTGGGCAATCCGCTGGGAGCAGTGCTCGGCGCCATCGGACTCGGTGTGCTGCAGGAACTCTCCACGCCCTTCGTCGGCTTCACCTACAAGATCGCGCTGTCCTACGTCGCCATGCTGCTGGTGTTGCTGTGGCGTCCCCAGGGCCTGTTCGGCCGCGTGCAGGGAGTCCGCTGATGGAAGCCTACCTGCTGGCCGTCCTCATCACGGCACTGGCCTATGTGTTGCTGACGCTGGGCCTCAATTTCCAGTACGGCTTCACCGGCCTCATCAACTTCGGCTACGTCGGATTCTTCGCCCTGGGTGCCTATGCCAGCGCGATCTGCACGGTGCGCATGGGCTGGCCGGCCTGGAGCGGGTTTGCACTCGGCATGGTGGTGCCGTTTCTCCTTGCCTGGCCACTGGGCCGCGTCGCCCTGAGGCTGCGCGACGACTACCTGGCGATCGTGACGCTCGGCTTCTCCGAGATCGTGCGCTTGGCCATCATCAACGAGAAGGCCCTGACCAATGGGGGCCAGGGTATCGCCGGCGTACCGAAGCTCTTCGGCGGCGACGGCGCAGGCCTTCTCGGCGACCTGTGGCTGGCGGCGGCTCTGCTCGCGGCATGCGTGCTGGTCGCCGGCGTCATTCGAGCGATAGTGAAGAGTCCGTACGGACGCCTGATCCAGGCCATCCGCGATGACGAGACGGCGCTGCTGGCGCTGGGCAAGAACCCGGCGCGATTCAAGACGCAGGTGCTGATGCTCGGAGGCGGCATCGCCGGCCTGGCGGGTTCGTTCTATGCGCACTATGTCGGCTACGTCACGCCCGATCAGTTCCTGCCGATCGTCACGTTCCAGGTCTGGATGGCGATGATCATGGGCGGCGTGGGCCGGCTGCGCGGCGCCGTGGCCGGCGCATTCCTGCTGCTGCTGGTGCTCGAGGGCTCGCGGGCGGCGCGAGACCTGTTCCCGGGCATTCCGGAGGTGGCGATGTCGAGCGTGCGCCTGGCCGTCATCGGTGCCGCGCTGATCCTGTTCATCCGTTTCCGACCGCAGGGCCTGTGGGGAGCACCGCGTGACTGAGCCGTCCACCTCCCACGAACTCGAAGCGCGCGGCATCGTCCTGAGCTACGGCGACAACGTCGTGCTCGACAAGCTGTCGCTGAGTCTCGACACCACGCGTCTGACCGGCCTGATCGGTCCGAATGGCGCCGGCAAGAGCACCCTGTTTTCGGTGCTCAGCGGTTTCATGAAGTCGCAGGCAGGCGACGTCGTCTACCTCGGCCAGACCCTGGGACGCATGCCACCCGAGCAGCGGGCGCGTCTGGGATTGATGCGCACATTCCAGGTGCCGCGTGAATTTCGCCATCTGACGGTGCTCGAGAACATGCTGGCCGCGCCATGGGATCAGCCCGGCGAATCGCTCACTGCACTGCTGCTGCGGCGCTCCGCCGTGCGGCGCAGCGAGCAGGCGCACGTCGAGCAGGCCAACGAATGGCTGCGCTTCCTGCGGCTCGACCACGTCGCTTCGACGCCGGCAGGCCAGCTCTCGGGCGGCCAGAAGAAGCTGCTCGAACTCGGACGCATCCTGATGCTGAAGCCCCACTGCGTGCTGCTCGACGAGCCCTACGCCGGTGTCAATCCGGTGCTGATCGAGCAGATCTCGGAACGCATCCGCGAGCTGCACGCGCGAGGCATCGGCTTCGTCATCGTGGAGCACAACCTGCATGCGCTCTCACGCCTGGTCGATCGCATGCTGGTACTCGACGGAGGCCGGCTGCTGGCCGAGGGCACGCCCGGCGAAGTCCTGGCCGACCCGCGGGTCCAGGCCGCCTACATGGGAGCCTGAAGATGAACCGACTGCAACTGGAATCCCTCTGCGGCGGCTATGCCGAAACCGACATCCTCAAGGGCGTCGATCTGCACGTCGATGCCGGGGAGATCGTCACGGTGGCAGGCACCAACGGCGCGGGCAAGTCGACGATGCTCAAGGCGCTCATGGGCCTGCTGCCGCGCGTGACCGGCAAGGTGCTGTGGAACGACACCGACCTGCGCGGACGGCCGACCGAGAAACGCCTTGCCGACGGCATTGCCTATGTGCCGCAGATCGCCAACGTCTTCGCGCGCCTGAGCGTGCGCGAGAACCTGTGGATCGTGCAGGGCGTTCCCGACGTGCGCCGCAGGGCCGACGAGATGCTGGAACTGTTCCCGGCACTGCAACCCTTTGTCTCGCGGCTGGCAGGCACGCTTTCAGGCGGGGAGCGTCAGCAGCTGGCCTTCGCCCGCGCCCTGATGTCCGGGCCGAGCCTGATGTGCCTGGATGAGCCGACCGCGGCCCTGTCGCCGATCATGGCCAAGACCATCTTTGGTCACATCGCGCGCCTGCCGTCGATGGGTGTAGCGGTGCTGATGGTCGAGCAGCGTGCCCGCGACGCGCTGGACATCAGCCATCGCGGCTACATCCTCGACCAGGGCCGCGTGGCTCTGGAAGGGCCGGCCCGCTCCTTGCTCGACGATCCGCGGGCCGTCGCACTCTACCTGGGGCACGGAGCATGAGCGGCCGCCCTTCTGTCGATGCCGCACGCGCGCTGGCCCTGCTGGGCGATGCGGCGCGCGAGTTGGGCGCCTCTGCCGACACGTCCATGCTCTGCAGCATCGTGGAACGCGCCCTCGGCGAGCTGGTCGGCTTCCGGCTGTTCACCGTGCTGCGCGCCACACCCGATCGCGACGGGCTCGAGCGCCTGCATTCCAGCGACCCCGTGTCATACCCGGCACGGGGTGTGAAGTCCGTCGCCGGCGATGCCTGGCTGCAGCGCCTGCTGGCCGATCCGAGTCCGGCCCTGTCGCCCGACACCGAGGCCGTACGCCGGAATTTTCCCGACTCTGAGGCGATCTTCGGCCTGGGCTGCGCGTCGGCGCTCAATGTGCCGATCTGCTTCCAAGGCCACATCCTGGGCTCCATGAACCTGTTGCACGAGGCGCACTGGTTCCGCGCCGACGACACGGCGCTGTGCGAGCCCTTCGCGGTGCTGCTGGGTGCAGCCTTCTTCGCGTCCCCTTCGCCGGCTTCGTCTCTTTCATCTTCTTCGTCTAGTGGGCCGGCAACGCAGCCGGCGGGAGCTTCCTTGTGAGTCGCATCGTCTTTCGCAACGCCCGTCTCTTCGACGGTCTCCAACGCGGCCTGCAGCCGGCGTCCACCGTCGTGGTGAAAGACGGCAGCATCGACGCCGTCGAGCCTGGCGACCTGCCAGTGGACGACGCCCAGGTGTTCGACCTGGCCGGACGCACCTTGATGCCCGGGCTGATCGATGCGCATGTGCACGTCACGGCCACCATCCCCGATTTCTTCAAGCTCTCGATGTTGCCGCAGTCGCTGGTGACAGCCCAGTCCAAGGACGTGCTCGCCGGCATGCTCGATCGCGGCTTCACCACCGTGCGCGATGCCGGCGGCGCCGATGCCGGCCTGGTGCAGGCGGTCGAGCAGGGCATCTTCGCCGGACCGCGCCTGTTCATCGCCGGCCGCGCCCTGACGCAGACCGGCGGCCATGGCGACACGCGGCCCGCGTTCTTCCAGAACGTCGGCTGCGCCTGTTGCGGCGCGGTCGGCATCCTGGGCCATATCGCCGATGGCGTCGGCGCCGTGCGCCGGGCGGCGCGCGAGGAACTGCGCAACGGCGCCCACCAGATCAAGGTCATGGCCGGCGGCGGCATCTCATCGCCCAACGATCCGCTCGAAGGCACCCAGTACTCCATCGAGGAACTCACCGCCATCGTCCAGGAGGCCGAGGCCGCGCGCACCTATGTGATGGCGCACGCCTACTCGCCCGCGGCGATCGAGCGCGCCGTGCGCTGTGGCGTGCGCTCCATCGAGCACGGCAATCTGCTCGATGAGGCCTCCGCCCGCCTGATGGCCGAGGCCGGCACTTTTCTCGTTCCCACGCTGGCCACCTACGCCGCGATCGCCGCCAATGCCGATCGGCTCGGCTGGTCGAAGGCGATGAAGGAGAAGACCGACCGCGTGAAGCACCAAGGGATCGAAGCGCTGCGGATCGCACGGGCTGCCGGCGTCAAGATCGCCCTGGGTACCGACCTGCTGGGCGACATGCACGCTTCGCAAAGCGACGAGTTCACGCTGCGCCTGCCGGCCATGCCAGCCGATGAGATCGTCTGGAGCGCAACCGCCGTGAACGCCGAGCTGCTGGGCCAGTCCGGCCGGCTGGGCTGCATTGCGCCCGGAGCACATGCGGACCTGCTGGTGATAGACGGCGATCCGCTGACCGACATCAGCTTGCTGCAGCAGCCCAAACGCGTGCCGGTGGTGATGAAACAGGGCAGCTTCCACCGCTGCACGCTCGCACCTGCCCGATAGGCAGTCCAGACCGCGCTGCGCGAACGGGCCTGCGGCTGGACCTACCGGAACCTGGCCCGGCGAACGGATGCCCTGGCCGGCTGGCACCGCGGCATCAGCGGCTTCGGTCCGGGGTCCAGGCTCGACTCGTCAAGAAATGAGCTCTTGACACTTCACACCTAGTCGACCTTCGCCCCCGAGGCCTTCACCACCGCCCCCATCGCATCCCAGTCTGCGCGCAGCAGCTTCTGGAACTCCTCCGCGCTCTGGCTGCGCGGCTCCACGCCCAGGCGCTTGAAGCGTTCCTGGATCACCGGGTCGGCCAGCACCTTGTTGGTCACGGCGTTCAGGCGTTCGACCTCGGCCTTGGGCGTGCCGGCCGGCGCGAGCAGGCCGATCCAGGAATCGAAGGCGTAGCCGGGCAGGCCGCTCTCGGCCACGGTCGGCAGCTTGGGCAGGAAGGGGCTGCGCGACTGGCCGGTGGAGGCCAGCAGCTTCATGCGCGCGTCCTCCTGGAAGCCCATCACGCCGATGCTCGACGAGATCACCGCCTGCACGCGGCCCGCGAGCACCTCGTTGACGGCCTCACCGGTCGACTTGGTCGGGATGTGCGTCATCTGCAGGCCCGCCTTCGCGAGGAAGGAGGCCATCGCCAGGTGCGTGGCACTGCCGTTGCCGGCGGAGGCGTAGTTGTACTTGCCGGGATTGGCCTTGACCTCCTTGATGAAGTCGGCCGTGCTCGACACGCCCATGCCGCTGGACACCGCGAGCACGTAGCCCGCGTTGCCGACGTTGGCGACGCCGACGAAGTCCTTCAGCGGGTCGTAGCTGAGCTTGCTGTAGAGGAAGCCCGCGATGTTGTGGCTCGCCGCGGCGAGGACCAGCGTGTTGCCGTCGGCCGGCGCGCGCGCCACGATCACCGCGCCCACGGTGCCGCCTGCGCCCGCGCGGTTCTCGACGATGGCGCTGGCGTTCAGCGCGGCGCCCAGCTCGTTGTTGAAGGCGCGCGCCACCGTGTCCTGCACCGCGCCGGTGCCGAAGGGCACGACGATGTGGATCACGCGCTGCTGCGCGTGCGCCGCAGCGATGCCGCAAAGCGCCGCCGCGGCGGCAATCGCGTTGAATGAACGTCGGGTGAATCGGGTGGGGGTCATCGGTGTGGCCACTTTCTTGGTCATCGGTCAGCAGTAGGGAAACAACTTCAGGCGCGCGCCGCCGGCAGCCAGCGCTGCACCAGCTTCACGAAGTAGCTGGCGCCGATCGGGATGATCTCGTCGTTGAAGTCGAACGAGGTGTTGTGGATGATGCAAGGGCCGGGCCCGTGGCCGTCGAGCCGGTGGTCGCCGTCGCCGTTGCCCAGGAAGGCGTAGCAGCCGGGCCGCGCGAGCAGCATGTGGGCGAAGTCTTCGGCGCCCATCACGGCGGGGAAGTCGTCGGTGACCATGTCGTCGCCCACCACCTCGCGCATCACGCCGGCCGCGAAGCGCGCCTCGGCCGGGTGGTTCACGGTCGGCGGCGACGAGCGCTTGAAGAAGACCTCGGCCGTGCAGCCGTGCGCGGCCGCCACGCCGGCGGCGACTTCGCGCAGGCGGGCCTCGAGCTTGTCGATGGCGTCGATCGAGAAGGTGCGGATGGTGCCGCCGACGGTGGCGACGTCGGGAATCACGTTCGGTGCGTCGGAGCCCTGCAGCTGCGTGACCGCGAGCAGCGCGCGCTCGGTGCTCGGGATGGTGCGCGCCACGATGGTCTGCAGCTGCTGCGCGAGCGTGACCACCGCCGCCACCGGGTCGATGCCGGTGTGCGGCATCGAGGCGTGCGTGCCGCGTCCGCGCACGGTGATCATGTAGGTGTTGCTCGAGGCCATCAGCGCGCCTTCGTTGAGCGCGAAGCGGCCCACGTCGCCCACCGGGAAGTTGTGCAGGCCGAAGACGGCGTCGCAGGGAAAGCGCTCGAACAGGCCCTCGTCGATCATCTTTTTGGCGCCGGCCTTGCCCATCTCCTCGGCGGGCTGGAAGATGAAATTCACCGTGCCGTCGAAGTCGTCGGGCCCCTGCTGCGCGAGGTGCCAGGCGGCGGCCAGCAGCATGGTGGTGTGGCCGTCGTGGCCGCAGGCGTGCATGCGGCCGGGGTGCGTCGACTTGTGGGCGAACTCGTTGGCCTCGTGCAGCGGCAGCGCGTCCATGTCGGCGCGCAGGCCGATGGTGCGGCTGCCCGTGCCCTTGCGCAGCACGCCGACGAGCCCCGTGCCCGCGATGCAGCGGTGCACCTCGATGCCCCACTCGGCGAGCAGCTTCGCGACCTTGTCGGAGGTGCGGTGCTCCTCGAAGCCGAGTTCGGGGTGGGCGTGGATGTCGCGCCGGATCTCGACGAAGCGGGCGGCGTTGGTGATGAAGGAATCGGCGATGTTCATGGCGGGGCTGCTGCCGGCTGCGAAGCCGGCCGGGTCGTTCGACGTTGGGGTGAAGCGAACGATTCTGGCGCAGCAGCCCGCCGCGCGCACGCCGGATCATCTGCCGGCCCGGCTACGCGATGCGCCCTTCCTGCCTCAGCCGCGCGCCGATGCGCCGGATTTCGGCCTCGCCCTGCTCGAGCGCGGCCTTGCTGGTGTGCACCGAGTAGTAGCCCATCACCAGCTCGTGCGGATGCTTCACCGCCGAGCCCAGCACGAAGGCCGTGTCGCCGTGCGCCACGAAGTCGATGGCCGCGCCCGATTCCTCGAACACCGCGAGCTCGCCCGCGGCGACGGGGCCGCCGGTGCCGCCGGTGTCTCGGCCCGCTTCGAGCGCGCCCGCGCTGACGGCAATCCAGCCCACCGTGTGGCCGGCCGGCGGCACGTAGGTCCAGCGTTCGCCGTCCTTCAGCTTCACGGCCAGGTAGTTCATCGGCGAGGGCGCGGCGATGGGGCTCTGCGCCGCGCCGTAGCGCCCGAGCAGCACGCGCGCCGGGCCTTGCGCCGGCACCTGCGAGGGCGCGAGGTACATGCTCTGCGCGGGCCCGTTCTCTTCCGAAGGCGGCAGCGCCACCCACAGCTGGAAGCCGCTCACGCGCTCCACGCCCGGCGCGGGCGCACCGGTGTGCCACACGCCGTTGCCGGCGCGCATCCATTCGACGCCGCCACCGCGCAGCGTGCCCTGCTCGCCGGTGGTGTCCTCGTACTGGGTGTCGCCTTCCATCAGCCAGGTCAGCGTCGCGATGCCCGAGTGCGGATGCAGGCCGAAGCCCTTGTGGCCGCCGGTCACGTCGAAGCCGAAGAGGTCGAGGAACACGAAGGGCTTGAGGAATTCGCCCAGGTCGCCGGGGCTCATCAGCCGCGTGATCCCGCCGTGGCGCGAACCGCGCGTGCGGTAGACGATGGCGCGGGCGCCTGCTTCGATGGCCGTGCTCATCATGCGGCCTCCCTCGCGCTCTTCAGCGCCTTGGTCCACCACGCGATGTCGTCGAGCAGCGCGGTGGCCGCCTGCGCGAGGTGCGGGAAGTCGGCGAAGCTCTTGCCCTGCTGCCAGATGCCGAGGAACTCGACCATGCCGATGTGCACCGCGTGGCGCACCGGCGCCATCTGCATCTCGACCGCCACCAGCCGCAGCTGCTCGATGGCGCGCGCCGCGCCCACGCCGCCGTAGCCCACGAAGCCGATCGGCTTGCGGATGAACTCCTTGTAGGCCCAGTCGATGGCGTTCTTCAGTACCGCGGTGGGGCCGTGGTTGTATTCGGGCGTGACGACGATCAGGCCGTCGAAGCCGGCCAGCTTCGCCTGCCAGCGCTGCGCGGCCTCGTTCTTCACCGGGCCCCAGGCCGGCGCGCCGGCTTCGTCGAAAAGGGGCAGCGGGTGGTCGCGCAGGTCGACCAGTTCGAAGGCGAGGTCGGTGCGCTGCTTCGCGATCTCGTGGATCCACTGCGCGGGCTTCTCGCCGAAGCGGCCTTCGCGGGTGGAGCCAAGGATGATGCCGATGCGGGGTTGCTGCTGGGTCATGGGGTACTCCGGAAGAGGTTGGAAGAAAGAGAGAAAAAGGAAATCAGGCCGCCGCGGCGACGGACCCGGACTGCGGCCGCAGCCGCCAGGCGACGAAGCCCGACAGCAGCGCCAGCACCACGGCCGGCGCGGGGTTGCCGCCGATCAGCAGCAGGTGCGTGGCGACGGCGCACACCATGGTCGCGAACAGCAGCAGGCCGCCGAGGAAGCCGGTAGCGGGCACGAGCAGCAGCACCGCGCCGCCGACCTCGACCAGCCCCGTCAGGTAGCGGAACCACTGGCCGAAGCCGATGGCGTCGAACACCTGGACCATCTGCTGCGCGCCGGCCAGCTTGGCAGCGCCCGCGGCGCCGAAAGCCAGCGCCAGCAGGACGCGCACGCCCCAGACGATGCGGCGCTGAGTGGGGGAGACAAGGGATGAAGTAGTCATGGGCACAAGGTTAGGCATGCACCCATTAATCGACTAGGCGGTAGAGTCGGATTGCACTCGTCCATGAATTGAAGGAATCAGCCCGCCATGTTCGACCTCAACGACGCCGCCGTCTTCGTCCAGGTGGTGCGCCACGGCAGCTTCGCCGAGGCAGGCAGGCGGCTGGGCCTGCCGCCGAACACCGTGAGCCGGCGCATCCAGCAGCTCGAATCGCAGCTGGGCGCCCGGCTGATGCAGCGCTCCACGCGCAAGCTCACGCTGACCAGCGCCGGACAGGATTTCCACGACCGCTGCGCCGGGCTGATCGACGGCCTGGCCGCCGCCGGGCAGGCGCTGGCGGCCGGCGGCCAGGAGCCCAGCGGCCTGGTGCGCGTGGCCGCGCCGGCGGATTTCTTCGATTTCTTCCCGATGGAATGGGTGGCCGACTTCCTGGCCGCGCATCCGCTGGTCAAGCTCGATTTCGTGCTCAGCGACGCGGCCGCCGACCTGATCGCCGAGCGCATCGACGTGGCCTTCCGCGGCGGCGTGCTGCGCGACTCGGGCTACGTCGGCCGGCGGCTGGTCACCCGCAGCGCCGGCCTGCTGGCGAGCCCCGCCTACATCGCCCGGCGCGGCGAGCCGAAGAGCCTGCAGGAGCTGGCCCGGCACGACTGCGTGACCCCCTCGACCCCCACCGGCCACACCACCTGGCGACTCACCGGCCCCAACGGCGTGGAAGAGGAAGTGCAGGTCGCCGGCCGCTTCACCGGCAACACCGCCCAGGCGCTGCGCAGGGCGGCCCTGGCCGGCCTGGGCATCGCCCAGCTGCCGCCCGCGATGGCCACGCGCGACGAGCAGGCCGGCGAGCTGGTGCGCGTGCTGCCGCAGTACGAATACACCGGGCGCGGGCTCAACGTCGTCTATCCGAGCCGCAAGCACCTGCCGCTGGCGGTGTCGGCCTTCATCGAGCTGGTGATGGGCAAGCTCGACCAGATGGACGTGCTCAAGTAGCCGGGCAGCCATCGCAATCCCCGGGAAAGGCCCGGCTGCGTGCGCCTTCGGGTTTCGGCCGAGAATGCGAGCCCATGAAAATCGCAAAAGACACCGTCGTCACCATCAAGTACAAGGTCTCCGACGCACAGGGCAAGCTCATCGAGGCGAGCCCCGAGCCGATGGCCTACCTGCATGGCGGCTATGAGAACACCCTGCCGAAGATCGAGGAAGCGCTCGACGGCAAGGAAAAGGGCTACCAGACCGTGCTGAACCTCGCCCCCGAAGACGCCTTCGGCGAGCGCGACGAGTCGCTGGTGCGCTCCATTCCCAAGACCGACTTCCCGCCCGGCGTGAAGGTCGGCGGCCAGCTGCAGGGCCGGCTCGACGACGGCCGCGAGCACGTCTTCACCGTGATGAAGATCAAGGGTCCGGTCGTGCTGCTCGACGGCAACCACCCCTGGGCCGGCAAGGCGCTGAAGTTCAGCCTGCAGGTGACGGACGTGCGCGCGGCGCAGCCGGTGGAGATCGAGCACCGGCATGTTCATGGGGCGCACGGGCACCATCACTGAGGCAGACTGTGGCGATGGACTTCGCCACACTCCCCAGCCTTTCAAGCTTTCTGAGCATTGCGGCTCCTTCGCTGATATGTATGGCCTTCATCTGGGTCATCTGGCGAACGGAATCCCTCCACGTACTGATGCACCGGCTGTGGCAGCTGGTTCATGGCAAGCAGGAAATCACCGATCCGGAAGTTCGCGCATTCATCGATGAGCAAACCAGCCTGATCTCGTTTCGCCTGTTCGCCGGTGTGAAGGTCAACAGCCTGGAACAGGCCCGGCAGCTCATTCAATGGGCAAAGCACAACGGCGTGCAGATGAGGGCTTTGAGCATGTGCGGCGAGCTTTTCGACGTGGAGCTTCGCCAGATCAGGCAGCACAAGCTACCGTCGCATCTGCTGCAAGGGCTACGGCTTGCAGGCGTCGCCGTCGGAATGCTGCTCTTCATCGTCAGCACGACGACGCTTTTTCACGATCAGGCCTTCCTGAAGTTGAAAGCAACGCAGCGAACCTTCGCCGCCACAGCGAACCACGCCAAGACACTCCGGTCCGTCCTCCCGTTCGGGCCAGAGCCATTGCGTATCGACGACTGCTCACAACCAGCGAGCCTCAACGCGACCCGGACATCTTTCACCGAGAGGGAAGTGGGCATTCTTTGCAGCGTCCTCAAAGACAAGGACACTGCGGCATTCATCAAGGATTCGCTGAAAGAACAGCGCTGGACCTGCGCGCTTCTGATCGGCTTCGCTATCTGGTTGTGCTGGATTTCCTTCCTTGCCTGGGCCACGGGATACGTAGCGAGGCACTTGGCGGCTCGCCGGCTTGATCCTTCGCTGCCGGATTCCCAGCTGGCTCTGGACTTCGGCAGTTAACCGCTCTTCTTCCAGAACCTCGCCGCATCCTCGATCTTCGCGAGCGCCTTGCGGCAGGCCTTCGCCCCGGCCTCGCGCCGCGCGGTGAACCACCCTACGGCGAACCATGCGCGCGCATCGCGGGCGGCGGCCTCGCGGTACAGCGCGAGCGCGACGGCCTCGTCGTTGAATTCGCCCAATGCGTCCTGCGCGGGGCGCAGGGCCTTCAGATAGGTGTCGGCGCCTTCTTCCTTTTCATCGAACAGCGGCGCCACGAACTCGGCGAGGTAGCGCAAACGCTTGAGGCGCTTTCGCACGCGGTGCTGGCTTTCGGTGTCCAGCGATTCGAAGCGTTCGCCGTCGCGCAGCACCTGCTTGTGGAGGCGCTGCAGGCGCTTTCGCAGCAGGCGGCGGGCGTCGTTGGCGCCGACCGTTGCTGATGGCGGGTCGCCTTCCGCGGCGGGCGCAGGTTCGGGTTCGCCCGGCTTCGCCGCGGTGAAGCCGATCAGCGAGACGAGCACGTTCTGGAAGGCCGGGGAGCGAACGATGTCGCCGGGCGAGGGCGCATCGGCTGCGGCTCCACCGTCGGCGGCCAGCGGGTCGAAGTCGGGCGCGCCGGCTTCGCGCAGGCGGGGCTGCGCCAACTTCACGACCTGTTCGCGGTCGCGCAGTGCGCCGAGGGCGCGGAAGGCGTCTACGAGCGGGGACTCCCATTCCGCGGCCTGGGCGGCACCCGAGGCGGGGTCGAGATCGGCGAGCTCGCGCAGCGCCGTGCGCAGGCGGCGGATGCCGATGCGCAGCTGGTGGATCTGCTCCTCGTCGGTGCTGCCCGCGGCGATCTCGCTCGCGTTCGGCAGCATCTGCGCAAGGCACGACGCGACCACGGCCTGCCGGATGGCCGGGCCGTCCGGATGCTGGTCGGCGAAGCGCGGCGGCTCGGCCTTCACGGCTTCCACCGTTTCCTGCGCCGCAAGCAGCCGCGCGCCGCGCTCGGCCTTCGACACGGTGCTGAACCACAGTCCGTGCTGCTGCGACCAGCGCCGCGCGAGCGAGACCAGGCCCTGCACGTCGCCGCGCTTGAGTTCGAGCTCCAGCTCGCACACCGGCGATTCGCGCTGCTCGGGCGTGCCGGCGTGGGCGACGACCTTGCCGACGTCCAGCGCCATCTCGATCACCGCGCCGGCGGAGCCGGTGACGCGGACGTCGCGGGTGAGCCGCACGATGTCGGTCGATTGCCGCTCGACCAGCGGGCTGCCGTCGGCGAGCAGCTTCGCGAGCCGTTCGCCCACGGGCGTGCCCTGGTGGCGCTGCGGATCCATCTGCGGCGCCGGCGCTGCAGTGCCGAGGTCGACGTTGTGCTCCAGCCGATGCAGGGCGTTGTCGCCGGTGGCCTTCACGGTCTGCACCCAGCGAGGCCCCTCCTTGCGCAGCCGCAGCACCACGCCGTCGGCGGCCAGGCGCTGGTCGGCGGTGTCGAAATAGCGGGCCTGCAGGCGGGTGCGGGCGACGGTGCCGCGCCTGAGGGCGGCTTCGACGGCCTTCAGGCGGCCGGCGGGGATGCAGAACTTGAACTCGATTTCCATGATGGCAGCCATGATGCCCGGTCCGTTTCGCCCCTTGCAATCGCGGTCGCATCGTCGGGATCGGCAGCCTCGAAAAAATATGTGGACGCCGTCCATTTGATTTGCTATCGTTTGTGGACGGCGTACACAAAACGCCGGGCAACACCCTCACAAACCTCTTTTCATCGACAGGACGACACCATGGCCACCAAGCAGATCTTCGTGAACCTCCCCGTCAAGAACCTCGACAAGACCAAGGCGTTCTTCGCCGCGCTGGGCTACACCTTCAACGAGCAGTTCACCGACGCCAATGCCGCGTGCATGGTCGTCCAGAAGGACAGCATCCACGTCATGCTGCTGGTCGAGGACTTTTTCAAGACTTTCACCACCAAGAGCATCGCCGACACCGCCAAGAGCACTGAAGTGCTGCTGTGCCTCTCGTGCGAGAGCCGCGCCGAGGTCGACGAACTGGTGGCCAAGGCCAAGGCGGCCGGCGGCACCACGCCGACCGAGCCGAAGGACTACGGCTTCATGTACGGCCACGGCTTCCAGGACCTCGACGGCCACCTGTGGGAGCTGGTCTACATGGACCCGAACGCCGCCGTGACGCACCAGAACCCCTGAGGCAGCGCCGCCGCCGCCGCCGAGGACCCGAACGATGCCGATCGTTCCATACGCGCTCTTCACTGTTGCACGGAAGGCCTCTGGCGAAAGGCGCCGGCGGCCCGATATTCCACCCACCGGCACGGCATCATCGGCCGCGCGCCCCAAGGAAAGGAATATCCGCATGCCCGACGACAAGAACAACGACGACAGGAGCCCCGTCCTGCAGGTGAAGCCCCTGGGCTTTCCCTGGCAGACGATCGACCCGTTCCTCTTCTGCGTCTACCACGACGACGCGTACCCGAAGGCCAACGGCCGCATGGGCCCCGAGGCCTCGCTGGCCGGCCGCCAGATCGGCCAGGACTTCAGCCGCAAGGACGGCTGGAGCATGTACCACGGCGAGACGGTTCCGGGCTTTCCTTCGCACCCGCACCGCGGCTTCGAGACCGTGACCATCGTGCGCAAGGGCCTGGTCGACCACTCCGACTCGCTGGGCGCCACCGCGCGCTTCGGCGGCGGCGACGTGCAGTGGCTCACGGCCGGCAAGGGCATCGTGCATTCCGAGATGTTCCCGCTGCTCGAGGCCGACTCCGCCAACCCGCTGGAGCTGTTCCAGATCTGGCTCAACCTGCCGGCGAAGAACAAGATGGCCGAGCCGCACTTCACGATGTTCTGGTCGGAGGCCATTCCGCGCTTCGTCTCCGATGACGCGAAGGGCGGCCGCACCGAGGTCGCGGTGATCGCGGGCCGGCTCGGCGACGACCCTTCCAACGGCCGGGCACCGATCCAGCCGCTGGCGCCCCCGCCCGATTCGTGGGCCGCGCAAGCCGATGCCGACGTGGCGATCTGGACGCTGAAGATGACGCCCGGCGCCCAATGGACGCTGCCCGCCGCCACCGGCGAGGGTACGCGGCGCATGCTGTACTTCTTCAAGGGGTCGGCCGCGCGGGTGGGCGGCGAGCAGGTGCGGGGGCCGGTGGCCATCGAACTGCGCGCGGGCGTGGACGTCGAGATCGCCAACGGCGACGCCGACGCCGCGGAGTTCCTGGTGCTGCAGGGCCGTCCGATCGCCGAGCCGGTGGTCCAGTACGGCCCTTTCGTGATGAATACGCAGGCCGAGATCAGCCAGACCATGGCCGACTACCGCCGCACGCAGTTCGGCGGCTGGCCCTGGGAAGACCCCGCGCCGGTGCACGGCCACGACGCGCCGCGCTTCGCCCGGCATCCGGGCGGGCGCGAGGAGCTGCCGGCGGACGCGGCCGCGGCGCGCTAGAAGTTCTTGAGGATCTCGACGCCCGGGGCCGTCATGCGCGGCACGAACTCGATGACGTCGGTGCGCGCCACCCTGCCCTGCACGAAGGGGTCGCGCGCCAGCACCGCCTCCAGGCCCTCGCGGTCGCCCGAGCGCGCGAGGATCACCCCACCCTGGCGCGGCACCTGCCGGCCCGAGGCCACGAAAAGCCCGCTTTCGTAGTGCTTCTTGAGCCAGACCATGTGCGCATCCATCAGCGCGTCGACTTCCTCGAGCGGACGGATGTAGGTGAGGGTGACGATGAACATGGGCGGGAGGCGGTGATTTCGGAAGCCCTGATCCTATGGCCTCGGCGCCCATGCCGCTGAATGCAGGTGTGCGCGTGCGTAACCGGCTGCACGCCGCCGTCGAGCCGTCCGCCGCGGCGCTATTCGATCGCCACGCCGCCTTCCTTCACCAGCTTCGCGAACTTCGCCGTCTCCTCGCGGATCTGCCGCGCCATCTCTTCCTGCGTGCCGCCCAGCGGCTCGGCGCCGATGGCCTGCATGCGCTGCGCGAAGTCTGGCGAATGGATGATCTTCACCATCTCGGCGTTCAGGCGCGCCACGATCTCCTTCGGCGTGGCCGCGGGCGCCAGCACGCCGAACCAGGTGCCGATGTCGAAGCCCTTGAGCCCGGCCTCATCCAGCGTCGGCACGTCCGGCAGCACCGACGAGCGCCGCGCGATGGTCACCGCCAGCGCACGCAGCTTGCCGCCCTTGATGTGCTGCAGCACCGGCGTGATGGTGTCGAATGACATCGCCACCTGTCCGCCGAGCAGGTCGGTGGTGAGCGGCCCGCTGCCCTTGTAGGGCACGTGCAGCAGCTTCGTGCCGGTGCTGGCCTGAAACTGCGTGCCGATCAGGTGCTGCGCCGTGCCGTTGCCGTTGGAGCCGTAGGCCAGCTTCTCGGGCGCGGCCTTGGCAAGCGCGACCAGTTCGGCCACGTTCTTCGCGGGCGTTTTCGCCGCGTTGACCACCAGCACGTTCGGCACCATCGCCACCACGGTGACGGGCGCCAGGTCCTTCTGGAAGTCGTAAGGCAGCTTTCTGTAGACGCTGGTGGCGATGGTGTGGTGCACCGCGCCCATCAGCAGCGTGTAGCCGTCGGGCCTGGCCTTGGCGACGTAGTCGGCGCCCAGCGTGGCACCGGCGCCGGGCTTGCTCTCGACCACGACCGGCTGGCCCAGCGACTGAGAGAGCTTGTCGGCCAGCGCGCGGGCCAGCACGTCGGTCGTGCCGCCGGCCGGGAAGGGCACGACGAGGCTGATCGGCCGCGCGGGCCAGCCCGCGGCGCCCGGCCCCTGCTGCGCGAAGGCGAGGGCGGTGGAGCCCAGTCCCAGCGCGATGGCTGTGGCCTGCAGCACGATGCGCCGATGCAGGCGCGCGTTCGATGAAGCGTTCATGTCTTGTCTCCGGCTCGTTGTTCTGCGCCGCGCGCTTCGAGGCGCGCGGATACCGTCGTTCGCCTGCTCGGCAGGGGCCGATCAGGCCGCCAGCCGCAGCGGTTCTGCAGCTATGTGCGCACACACCGCACGCGTCACCTCGTCGGTGGTCGCGTTGCCGCCCAGGTCGCGCGTGTGCAGCGCGGGGTTGGCCGTGACGTGCTCCACCGCGGCCATCACGCGGCGCGCGGCCTCGGCCTCGCCGAGGTGCTCCAGCAGCATCACCACCGACCAGAAGGTGCCCACGGGGTTGGCGAGCCCCTTGCCCATGATGTCGAAGGCCGAGCCGTGGATGGGCTCGAACATCGACGGATAGCGCCGCTCCGGGTCGATGTTGCCGGTGGGCGCGATGCCCAGGCTGCCCGCGAGCGCGGCCGCGAGGTCGCTGAGGATGTCGGCATGCAGGTTGGTGGCGACGATGGTGTCGAGCGTGGCAGGCCGGTTGACCATGCGCGCGGTCATCGCGTCCACGAGCTCCTTGTCCCAGCGCACGTCGGGGAACTCCTTCGAGACCTGCAGCGCGATCTCGTCCCACATCACCATCGCGTGGCGCTGCGCGTTGCTCTTGGTGACCACGGTGAGCAGCTTGCGCGGGCGCGATCGCGCCAACCTGAAGGCGAAGCGCATGACGCGCTCGACGCCCGCGCGGGTCATCATGCTCACGTCGGTGGCGGCCTCGATCGGATGGCCCTGGTGCACGCGCCCGCCCACGCCGGCGTATTCACCTTCGGAGTTCTCGCGCACGATCACCCAGTTCAGGTCTTCCGCCCGGCAGCGCTTCAGTGGCGCGTCGATGCCCGGCAGGATGCGCGTGGGCCGCACGTTGGCGTACTGGTCGAAGCCCTGGCAGATCTTCAGGCGCAGGCCCCAGAGCGTGATGTGGTCGGGAATGTGCGGATCGCCCGCGGAGCCGAAAAGAATCGCGTCCTTGCCGCGCAGCGCCTCGAGGCCGTCGGCCGGCATCATCTCGCCGTGCTCGCGGTACCAGTCGCCGCCCCAGCCGAAGTCCTCGAAGCTGAAACGCAGCGCGCCGCCGGAGGCCTCGGCCAGCGCCTCCATCACCTGGCGGCCTGCGGGTATCACTTCCTTGCCGATGCCGTCGCCGGGAATGGTGGCGATGCTGTAGCTGCTGCTCATCGTCGATGTCCTTCTTCGTGTGTGTGGGTGCTCTGTCGGGCTCCCACTGTAGGATCGGCTGGGTCGAACGATTCACGGCGGAAGTGAATCCATCGTTAACCTGAATTCAACAATCGGATCACCCATGGCAGCCCCGGTCCAGCCCGCCGATCTCGGTTTCTTCTCCACGCTCGCGGCCAGCGGCAGCCTGAGCGCGGGGGCGCGAGAACTCGGCATCAGCACGCCCGCGGTGAGCAAGCGGCTGGCGCAGATGGAGTCGCGCCTGGGCGTCACGCTGGTGAACCGAACCACACGGCGCATGAGCCTCACGCCCGAGGGCGAGCTCTACGTGACGCACGCGCGCCGCATCCTCGGCGAGATCGACGACATGGCGCAGCTGCTCGGCGGCGCGAAGGGCGAGCCCCAGGGGCTGCTGCGCGTGAACGCCACGCTGGGCTTCGGGCGCAGCCACGTGGCGCCGCTGATCTCGAAGTTCGCGCGCAGGCATCCGCAGGTCGAGGTGCAGCTGCAGCTCTCGGTGAACCCGCCGCCGCTGACCGACGACGCCTTCGACGTCTGCATCCGCTTCGGCGCACCACCCGAGGCCCGCGTGATCGCGCGGCGCATCGCGTCGAACCGGCGCCTGCTGTGCGCCTCGCCCGCCTACCTCGCGCGCGCCGGGCAGCCCAAGGTGCCCAACGACCTCACGCGGCACCGCTGCATAGGCATCCGCCAGGGCGACGAGGCCTACGGCATCTGGCGCCTGAGCAGCGGGCGCGGCGCCGCGCAGCGCACCGAGGCGGTGAAGACGCGCGGCATGCTCAGCACCAACGACGGCGAGATCGCGGTCAACTGGGCGCTCGACGGCCACGGCATCCTGATGCGCGCCGAGTGGGACATCGCGCGCTACCTGCGCAGCGGCCGGCTCGTGCAGGTGCTCGCCAGCTACCGCACGCCCGATGCCGACATCTACGCGGTGTACCCGCAGCGCCACCAGCTGTCGGCGCGCGTGCGAACTTTCGTCGACTTCATGGCCGCCGCGCTCGGCAAAGACGACATGCCGCCCAGGGCTTGAGCCGCGATCCGACAGGCGCCGCCTCGCGTTTCTGCTACGGTGGTTTCGAACCGATCGACACCCCGATCGACCTTCGACGAAAGGCCCGCCCATGCCGTCGCGCAATCCGCAGATCCTGCCGCCCGCCTTCGTGCCGCCGTACCTGCTGAGCCGGCTTGCCGAAAGCGCCAGCCCGCCGCTGAGCGAGCGCGCGGTGAGCACGCTGGCCATCGACCGCGAACATCGCGCGCTGCGCGGCCTGGTGCCGCCGGCGGTGGTCTCGAACATCACCGGCACACCGGTGCGCCCCGCGCGGCCCGATTCGCCAGAGCGCGCCATCCACGACGCGGGCCACACGACCGAGCTGCCCGGCAGGCTGGTGCGCACCGAAGGCAGGCCCGCCACCGGCGACATCGCGGCCGACGAGGCCTACGAGCACCTGGGCGCGACCTGGCGGCTGTACCGCGAGGTGTACGAGCGCGACTCCATCGACGGCGCGGGCATGCCGCTGACCGGCAGCGTGCACTACGGCAAGGACTACGACAACGCCTTCTGGAACGGCGCGCAGATGGTGTTCGGAGACGGCGACGGCGAGGTGATGAACCGCTTCACCATCGCGGTGGACATCATCGGCCACGAGCTCACGCACGGCGTGATCGACCACGAGGCCGCGCTCATCTACCAGGGCCAGCCAGGCGCGCTCAACGAATCGATCTGCGACGTGTTCGGCGTGCTGGTGAAGCAGCACGTGCTGAAGCAGACCGCGCAGCAGGCCGACTGGCTCATCGGCGCGGGCCTCTTCATGTCCACCGTGAAGGCCAAGGCGCTGCGCTCGATGGCCGAGCCCGGCACCGCCTACGACGACCCGGTGATCGGCAAGGACCCGCAGCCCGCGCACATGAAGGACTTCGTCGTCACTTCGCAGGACAACGGCGGCGTGCACATCAACTCGGGCATTCCGAACCGCGCCTTCCACCTGGCAGCCGTCGCCATCGGCGGGCCGGCATGGGAGAGCGCAGGCCGCGTCTGGTACGACACGCTGCGCGACGGGCGCCTGCGCAACGACGCCGACTTCGAGGCCTTCGCGACCCTCAGCATCGATGTCGCGTCGCAGCGCTTCGGCGCCGGCAGCGCAGTCCGCAAGGCGGTCGTCGACGCCTGGCAGGCCGTGGGGGTGATCGCGCCATGATCCGCCTGCCGCCGCTGAACGAGGCGACCACCGTGCGCGTGACGCGCGAGGGCGGGCTGGCCTTCGTGCCGGGGCTGGCGCAGCCGCGCAGCTTCCAGCTGGGGGAGTGCACGCAGGAGCTGCGCCAGCAGATCGGCGACGCGCTGCACAGCGCCGTGCCCCACGCGCAACAGCAGGCCGGCGCGACGGTGTCGGACGGCGACCAGCGCTTCTACCGCGTCGAGGTGCTCATGCGCAGCGCCGGCGAACAGCAGGACATCTTCGTGAGCTTCGAGGTGCCCGAGGCCGAGGCGCCGGAGGCGCTGGTGCAGCTGTGGAAGGAAGCGGGCAAGCGCTGAGGCCTAGGCCCCGCCCACGACCACCGATGCGATCAGCCAAACGTTGGCCGCGCCGATCACGCCGAACAGCAGCCACGCCAGCGACTTCACCACCGGGCCGTTGGCGAAGCCGCCCATCAGCGCTCGGCTGCTCGTGAAGCGGATCAGCGGCCACATCGCGAAGGGCAGCTGGAAGCTCAGCACCACCTGGCTGAGCACCAGCATCTTGCCCACGCCGCCGTCGCCGAACCACCAGACGCCCAGCCACGCCGGGCCCAGCGCCAGCGCGCGCGTGATGAGGCGGCGCTGCCAGCAAGGGATCTTCAGGTCGAGAAAGCCTTCCATGATGATCTGGCCTGCAATGGTGCCGGTGAAGGTCGAGCTCTGCCCCGAGGCCAGCAGCGCGATGCCGAACAGCGTGGCCGCGACCGCGCTGCCGACGACGGGCTCCAGCAGCCGGTAGGCGTCGTCGATCTCCGTCACCTCGCGGTGGCCGGTGGCGTGGAAGGCGCTGGCAGCGAGCACCATGATGGCCGCGTTGACCAGCAGCGCAAGCGAGAGCGACACCACCGCGTCGAGCGTGCAGAAGCGCACCGCCTCGCGCCGCGCGGGCTCGGTGTCGGCGATCAGGCGCGTCTGCACGATCGACGAGTGAAGGTACAGGTTGTGCGGCATCACCGTCGCGCCGACGATGCCGATGGCCAGGTACAGCGCGCTCGGCTGGTGCAGCCGCTCCAGGCTCGGGCCGAAGCCCATTGCCACGCCGAACCAGTTGGGCGGCGACATCGCCAGCTCGACCACGAAGCAGGCTGCGATCGTGCCCACGAGCCCCAGCACGATGGCCTCCACGCGGCGGAAGCCCGCGCCCTGCAGGCCCAGCACCAGCAGCGTGTCGAAGGCGGTGATCGCGATGCCCACCGGGATCGACACGCCGAACAGCAGGTGCAGCGCGAGCGCGCTGCCCAGCACCTCGGCGAGGTCGCAGGCCACGATGGCCAGCTCGGCGCCCAGCCACAGCAGGCGGTTGACGCGCGGCGAGTAGTGCTCGCGGCAGATGCGCGCCAGGTCCTTGCGCGCGACGATGCCCAGCCGCACGCACAGCGTCTGCAGCAGCATCGCGGCCAGGCTCGCGAGCAGCACCACGAACAGCAGGCCGTAGCCGAAGCGCGAGCCGGCCTCGATGTCGGTCGCCCAGTTGCCCGGGTCCATGTAGCCGACCGACACCAGCAGGCCCGGACCCGCGTAGCGCATCAGCTTCTTGAAGAACGGCAGTTCCTGCGGGACGGCGACGCTGCCCTTGACTTCGGAAGGACAGAAGGGCGCGGTGGCCGTGCGAGGTAGCGGGAAGAACATGCGGAAGATGATAGGGACAAGACAGGGACACGGCCTTGTCGCGGACCTGACCGGCACCGCCGCGCCAAATCTCTTAGATTCGGCCGTCGCATTCAAATCGACCAACCATCCAACCAACCAACCGGAGACCCTTTCAATGATCCACGTCGTCGCCGTCATCACCGCCAAGCCCGGCCAGCGCGCCAGGCTGCTCGAAGCCTTCGCCGAGAACCGCGCGGCCGTGCTGGCCGAGGCAGGCTGCATCGAGTACGGCGCCACGGTCGATGCGCAGGGCATCCCCGCGTCGAAGGCCAGCTTCGGCCCCGACACCTTCGTCGTGATCGAGAAGTGGGAAACCCTGGCGCACCTGCAGGCGCACGCGGTCGCGCCGCACATGAAGGCCCACGGCGAGAAGACGAAGGAGCTCACCGCGGGCAAGCTGATCCACGTGCTCGAGCCGGTCTGAGGCACGCCTTAGCCCCTCCTTCCCACCTCTTCGTACCTTTCGGTTTCGCGGCTTCACGCATTCGCGCGCCGCGCGATGCGTGCTACCGTCGCGCCGGGAGCACGCGCCACCGATGCACCATGCATGCATCGCGGGCCTCGTGAAGATGCAGAGAGGGGACCGAAGGGATGGCCATCTTTAGTTCGCAGCAAGGCTGGCGTTTGCGCAGCCTGCTCTTGATAGGCGCGCTGGCAGCCGCCGTTCTGGCCACCGGCTGCGCGCCATTGCTGGCGCCGCCCTACGCGGCCGACTACGAGACCCTCGACAAGCTGGAGGCCACGCGCCCCGGCATGGTGGCCCTCGCGAAGGCGCAGCCCTCCGATGCAAACGACAAGGTCAACACCGTGCGGCTGCGCAGCGCCCGGCTGCTGTCGCCCAGCGGCAGCTTCGCCCAGTACCTGCAGGACGCGATGATGCGCGACCTCAGCGAGATCTCCGTCTACGACCCGAAGGCGCCAACGCGCATCGCGGCGCGCGTGCTGGTCAACGAGATCGACCTCGGCGTGATCAACGGCGCGGGCCGCATGGAAGTCGAGATCACCGTCACGCGCGACGCCACGCAGCGCCTGCGCAAGACCTACCGCGCCGAGACCGCCTTCGATTCGAGCTACGCGAGCATCGTCGCCGTGCCCGCCGGGCAGGCCGCGTACCCGCGCCTCGTGCGTGCCTTGCTGCGGCAGGTGTATGCCGATCCGCAGTTCGTGGCCGCCATCGGCCGTTGACCCCTGAGGCCAGGAGGCGCTTCGATGCAACCCCTTTTTCGTCCGGCGTCCATCGCACCGTCGGCCTTGTTGCTGCTGCTGCTCGGCGGCTGCGTGCACCCGATCACCATGATCACCGAGACCGCCCCGCCACGTTCGCAGGCGTACCTCGTGCCGAAGAAGGTCGCCTACGTGATGACCGATGCCGACCGCGACCTCGAAGTGATCACCCCCGGCGGCAGCGGCGACCGCGTGAGCTACTACCCGTACCGCGACCTGGAGAAGTCGATCCGCGATGCGCTGCGCGCCGTCTACCGCGACGTGGTCGTGCTGCGCAGCGCCGGCGACGCGAAGGCGAACGAGGCGGCGGGCGTCTCGCTGGTGTTCTCGCCGCGCATCAAGACCGATTCGAGCTCGTCCTCATGGATCAGCTGGCCGCCGACCTCGTTCACGGCCGAGGTCTCGTGCGTGGTGACCGATGCGGCAGGCACCGAACTCACGCGCGTGCGCGCCGTGGGCAACGGCGCTGCGGAGTTCGGCGAGTTCAAGGGCGACTTCGGGCTGGCTGCGCGAAGGGCCGCGACGCGGCTGACGGCGCAGTTGAGCAGCGAGATACGCAGGAACGAGAAGCTGCGATAGCGGTGAGGCGCCCGATCAAGGAGCCCAACAAAAAACGCGCCCGGAGGCGCGTTTTTTTATGGAAGCGGCGAAGCCTTACTTCGACACGACCTTCACCATCTCCAGGCACTTGTTCGAGTAGCCCCATTCGTTGTCGTACCAGCTCACGAGCTTCACGAAGGTGCCGTCGAGGGCGATGCCGGCTTCGGCGTCGAAGATCGAGGTGCGGGCGTCGCCGCGGAAGTCGGTGGCCACGACCTTGTCTTCGGTGTAGCCCAGCACGCCCTTGAGCGCGCCTTCGCTCTGCGCCTTCATCTCGGCGCAGATTTCCTTGTACGTCGCTTCCTTCACCAGCTCGACCGTCAGGTCGACCACCGACACGTCGGAGGTCGGCACGCGGAAGCTCATGCCGGTGAGCTTCTTGTTGAGCTCGGGGATCACCACGCCCACGGCCTTGGCGGCGCCGGTCGACGACGGGATGATGTTTTCCAGGATGCCGCGGCCGCCGCGCCAGTCCTTGTTGCTCGGGCCGTCCACGGTCTTCTGCGTGGCGGTGGCGGCGTGCACGGTGGTCATCAGGCCGCGCTTGATGCCCCACTTGTCGTTCAGCACCTTGGCCAGCGGGGCCAGGCAGTTGGTGGTGCAGCTGGCGTTGCTGATGATGGCTTCGCCGGCGTACTTCTTGTCGTTCACGCCGTAGACGAACATGGGGGTGTCGTCCTTCGACGGTGCCGACAGGATCACCTTCTTGGCGCCCGCGTCGATGTGCTTCTGCGCGGTTTCCTTGGTGAGGAAGAGGCCGGTCGATTCCAGCACCACGTCGGCGCCGACTTCGTTCCACTTCAGGTTCGCGGGATCGCGTTCCTGCGTGAGGCGGATCTTCTTGCCGTTCACGATCAGCGTGCTGCCTTCGACGGCGATGTCGCCCTTGAAGCGGCCGTGCACCGAGTCGTACTGGAGCATGTAGGCCAGGTAGTCAGGCTCGAGCAGGTCGTTGATGGCGACGATTTCGATGTCGTTCTGGAAGTTCTGCACGGCTGCGCGCAGCACGTTGCGACCGATGCGGCCGAAGCCGTTGATACCAAGTTTGATAGCCATCTGACTTGCTCCTAAGGTTGAAAAACTGTTGTGTGTCGTGAACGGCGAAGAAGGAATCGATCAGTCGCGCAGCACGGCTTCCACCGTGGCCGCGACGTTCTCCGCCGTGAAGCCGAAGTGCTTGAAGAGCACCGGCGCGGGGGCCGATTCGCCGTACGTGTCGATGCCGACGACGGCGGCGCAGCCGTACTTCCACCAGCCGCCGGTGCAGCCCATCTCCACGGCGATGCGCGGCAGCTTCTTCGGCAGCACGGCCTTCTTGTAGGCCAGGTCCTGGCGGTCGAAGGTGGTGGTCGAGGGCATCGACACCACGCGCACGGCGATCTTCTTCTCGGCCAGCAGCTTCTGGGCTGCCAGCGCGAGCGGCACTTCGGAGCCGGTGGCGATGATGACGGCCGCCGTCTTCTTGTTCTTGAGGCCGACGTTCTCGGGCTCGGAGAGCACGTAGGCGCCTCGGCTGATGTCGCCGAGTTCGCTCTTGGGCGAGTAGGCGATGTTCTGGCGGCTCAGCAGCAGCGCTGTCGGGCGCGACTGGTTCTGCAGCGCCACGGCCCAGGCCACGGCGGTCTCGGCCGTGTCCGACGGGCGCCAGACGTCGAGGTTCGGGATCAGGCGCAGCGAGGCGGCGTGCTCGATCGACTGGTGCGTCGGGCCGTCTTCGCCCAGGCCGATGGAGTCGTGCGTGAAGACGTGGATCACGCGGCGTTTCATCAGCGCGGCCATGCGGATGGCGTTGCGGCTGTAGTCGCTGAAGGTGAGGAAGGTGCCGCCGTAGGGGATGTAGCCGCCATGCAGCGCCACGCCGTTCATGATGGCCGCCATGCCGAACTCGCGCACGCCGTAGTTGATGTGGCGGCCGATGGTGCCGTGCGGCGTTTCGGCCGGGGCTTCGGACTTGGCTTCGTCTTCCGCGCCCTGCTTGCCTTCGACGGCGGGCACGTTCATGACCACCGCGCCGGTCTTCGCGTCGAAGCGCAGCGCGGCGGTGCTCTTGGTGTTGGTGAGGTTCGAGCCGGTCAGGTCGGCGCTGCCGCCGAGCATCTCGGGCAGCGCGGCGGTGAAGGCTTCGAGCGCGAGCTGGCTGGCCTTGCGGCTGGCGACGGTCTCGGCCTTGGTGTGTGCGGCGACCACGGTGTCGAACGCCACCTGGTGGAAGTCCTTGGGCAGCTCGCCCTTCATGCGGCGGGTGAACTCGGCGGCCAGCTCGGGGTAGGCGGCGGCGTAGGCGGCGAACTTGGCGTTCCACTCGGCTTCGATGTTGGCGCCGGCTTCCTTGTGGTCCCAGTCGGCATACGCCTCGGCCGGGATCTCGAAGGGCGGGTAGTGCCAGTCGATGGCGTCGCGCGTGAGCTTGATTTCTTCGGCGCCCAGCGCCTCGCCGTGGGCCTTGGCGGTGCCGGCGCGGTTCGGGCTGCCCTTGCCGATGACGGTCTTGCAGTTGATGAGCGTGGGCTTGTCGGTCGACAGCTTGGCCTTGGCGATGGCCTTGGACACTTCGGCGGCGTCGTTGCCGTCGATCGGGCCGATCACATGCCAGCCATAGGCGTGGAAGCGTTCGGCCACGTTGTCGATGTACCAGGGCTTGACCTGGCCGTCGATGCTGATGCCGTTGTCGTCGTACAGCGCGATCAGCTTGTTCAGGTGCCAGGCGCCGGCCAGCGCGCAGGCCTCATGGCTGATGCCTTCCATCATGCAGCCGTCGCCCAGGAAGGCGTAGGTGTGATGGTCGACCACGGTGTGGTCCTTGCGGTTGAACTCGGCCGACAGCAGCTTCTCGGCCAGCGCGAAGCCCACGGCGTTGGTGATGCCCTGGCCCAGCGGGCCGGTGGTGGTCTCGACGCCCGGGGTCACGTCCACTTCGGGGTGGCCGGCGGTCTTGCTGTGCAGCTGGCGGAAGTTCTTGAGTTCGCCGATGGGCAGGTCGTAGCCGGTGAGATGCAGCACCGAGTACAGCAGCATCGAGGCGTGGCCGTTCGACAGCACGAAGCGGTCGCGGTCGAACCAGTGCGGGTTGGCAGGGTTGTAGCGAAGGTGATCGCCCCAGAGTGCGACGGCCATGTCGGCCATGCCCATCGGTGCGCCCGGATGTCCGGAATTTGCTTGTTGGACGGCATCCATGGCCAGTGCGCGGATTGCGTTGGCCATCAGGGCGTGGTTTGCCATGTGCGGTGGACTTTCGGAGGGAAAAGGGAGGTTGGGGTGGGGAGAACCCGCGATTTTACCGGGCGAGCCCCGAACGCTCCCGATACGGCCCGAACACCCTTCCGATGCTCCTGTGCGCCTGGGCAGCAGGGCGGACTGCTAGAGTTGCCACCCATGCACGGGCTGCACCTCACCGCCGACCTCCACGACTGCCAATGCGGCCCCCAGTGGCTCACCGATCGCGATGCCCTCGGCGCGGTCTGCCTCAAGGCGGTGGCGGCCGCCGGGCTGCAGGCGGTGGGCAAGCTGATCCACGGCTTCCCGGCCACGCCACAGGGCCCGGGCGGGGTCACCGCCACGGTGCTGCTGGCCGAATCGCACCTGTGCATCCACACATGGCCCGAACAGCGCGGCGTGACGCTGGACGTGTACGTCTGCAACTTCAGCGGCGACCACTCGGCCAAGGCGCATGCGCTGATGGAATGCCTGGTGTCGCTGTTCCAGCCTCGGCACAGCGAGCGCAACGAGCTGCAGCGCGGACGGGTCGTGGCGTGAGCGGCAACGCGGTGCGCGCCATGATCCTGGCCGCCGGGCGCGGCGAGCGCATGCGGCCGCTGACCGATGCCACACCCAAGCCCCTGCTGGAGGTGCACGGCAAGCCCCTGATGCAATGGCCGATGGAGGCGCTGGCCGACGGCGGCTTCACCGAACTGGTCGTCAACACCGACTGGCTCGGCGCCCAGATTTCGGAACGGTTCGGCGCAAAACCCTTGTTGGGCGGTCATTCCGCGCTATCGATTTCATACTCCGACGAGGGCCGCGACTTCGGCGGTGCGCTGGAAACGGCCGGCGGCATCGTGCGCGCGCTGCCCCTGCTGGGCGACGTGTTCTGGGTCGCAGCGGGTGATGTATTCGCGCCCGGATTCGCCTTCACGCAGGCCTCGGTCGACAGGTTCGTGGCCAGCAACAGGCTCGCGCATCTCTGGCTGGTGCCCAACCCCGCGCACAACCCCAAGGGCGATTTCGGCCTCTCGCCGGATGGCCTAGCGCTCAACACCGCCGACCAGAAATACACCTTCTCGACCATCGGCCTGTACCGCGCTGCGCTCTTCGCGCCGCCCTATTGCGACATCCCGAGCGGCAACCCGGCCGGCCGCAAAGCCCCGCTGGCGCCGATCCTGCGCGCCGCGATGGACAATGAACTCGTGAGCGCCGAGCTCTACACCGGCCCCTGGACCGACGTGGGAACCCCCGAACGGCTCGCCCAACTGAACACGCCAACAAGATGACCGCAGCAGACATCGCCACCACGATCTACGCCGAGCGCCGCGCGCGCCTCGCCTCGCAACTGGGCAAGGACGGCATCGCCATCATCCCGACCGCGCCCGAGCGGCCGCGCAACCGCGATACCGACTTCCTGTATCGCCACGACAGCTACTTCTATTACCTGACCGGCTTCACCGAGCCCAACGCCTGGCTGGTGCTGGCGGGCGACGGCCGCTCGACGCTGTTCTGCGCGCCCAAGGACGTCGAGCGAGAGATCTGGGACGGCTACCGCCTGGGCCCCGACGCGGCGCCCGCGGCACTCGGCGTCGATGAGGCCTTCCCCGTCACCGAACTCGACGCGAAGCTGCCCAAGCTGCTGGAAAACCGTGCCACCGTGTGGTTTCCCTTCGCCATCCACAAGGGCCTGGAAAGCCGCGTCGACGGCTGGCTGCAATCGGTGCGCGCGCGCGTGCGCTACGGCGCGCTGTGCCCCGACGAACAGCGCGACCTGTGCGGCCCGCTCGACGAGATGCGCCTGGTCAAGGACGCGCACGAGCAGGACATCATGCGCCGCGCCGCGCAGATCAGCGCCCGCGCGCACGTGCGTGCGATGCAGCTGTCGGCCCGCATGCTGCGCGAGGGCAAGGACGCCCGCGAGTACCACCTCGACGCCGAGCTGCTGCACGAATTCCGCCTGGGCGGCTCGCAGTACCCCGCGTACTACTCCATCGTCGCGGCCGGCGCGAATGCCTGCGTGCTGCACTACCGCGCCGACGCCGCGCCCGTGCGCAAGGGCGAGCTGGTGCTGATCGACGCGGGCTGCGAGCTCGACGGCTACGCCAGCGACATCACCCGCACCTTCCCCGCCGACGGCAAGTTCACCGGCCCGCAGCGCGCGCTGTACGACCTGGTGCTGGCCAGCCAGGACGCGGCGGCGGCGGCCACCAAGGCCGGCAACCGCTTCAACGACCCGCACGACGCGGCGGTGCGGGTGCTGGCGCAGGGCATGCTCGACTTCGGCCTGCTCGACGCCAACAAGGTCGGCAGCGTCGACGACGTGATCGACAAGCGCGCCTACTTCCAGTTCTACATGCACCGCACCGGCCACTGGCTCGGCATGGACGTGCACGACTGCGGCAGCTACGTCGAGCCCACGCAGGTCGGCGAGGTGAGCGAGCGCAAGGACCCGCTGTCGAACGAGGTCATCAAGAACCGGCCGAGCCGCATCCTGCACCCCGGCATGGTTCTCACGCTGGAGCCCGGCATCTACGTGCGCCCAGCCGAGGGCGTGCCCGAGCAGTTCCACAACATCGGCATCCGCATCGAGGACGACGCGATCGTCACCGCCACCGGCTGCGAACTCATCTCGCGCGGCGTGCCTGTGAAGGCGGACGAGATCGAGGCGCTGATGCGGGCTTGACCGCCCGCTGCGACACCGGCGGCGGCGCGTGCCGCGCCTGCAGGAAGTCGATGAACACCCGCAGCTTGCGCGGCATCTGCGCGCGGCTGGGGTAGTAGAGATAGAAGCCCGGGAAGGTCGGCCACCAGGGCTCCAGCAGCGGCACGAGGCGGCCGCTCGCGAAGTCCTCCCGCACCGCTCCTTCGAACGACGTCGCGATGCCCGCGCCCGAGCGCGCGGCCGCGAGCAGCAGGTCTGCGTCGTTGCTGACGAGCGGGCCTGCGAGCTCCACGTCGAGCACGCGCCCGTCCTGCGCGTACTCCCATCGATAGAGGCCGCCGGTGGTCAGGCGGTAGTTCAGGCAGCGGTGCTCGCGCAGGTCCTCGGGCGTGCGCGGCGGCTTGCGCCCCCTCAGGTAGCTGGGCGCCGCGTAAGTCACCATGCGCAGCGGCCCGCCCACCGGCACGGCCACCACGTCCTGCGCGAGGCTCTCGCCCAGGCGGATGCCGGCGTCGAAGCCGCCTTCCACGAGGTCGACCATGCGGTTGTCGCAGACGAACTCGAGCGTGATGTCCGGATAGGCATCGGCGAACGCGCCGAAGTGCGGGAAGAAGAGCAGCTCCGCCGCCACGCGCGAGACGTTCAGGCGCAGCAACCCTGCCGGCCTGTCGCGCGCCTCGTCGATGCCCTCGACCGCCTGCGCGAGCGCGGCCAGGCCCTGTTGCGCACCCGCGAGGAACTGCTGCCCCAGCTCCGTCACACCGACGCGCCGCGTGGTGCGGTCCAGCAGCCGCACGCCGAGCTTCTGCTCCAGCGTACGGACGGTCTGCGAGAGAGCCGATGGCGACACCCCGAGCTCCTCGGCGGCACGCGTGAAGCTGGCGTGGTGCGCCACGCGGGCGAAGGCGGCGATGGCCGGAAGCAGGTCGGGCGACATGGGGGCCATTATGAAGACCGGCTTCACAAAGCATTCGATCCAGCCGGCTTTTTCAGGAGCAATCGCGCCAATACCTTCGAGGCCATGGCAGTGCGGCCCTCGCGCCGCCGCCTTCACCTCGCAACGAAAGCACGAAAGGAATCTGCATCATGAAGCTGGACGACTACATCACCCTCGGCCGCTCGGGCCTGCGCGTCAGCCCCGTGTCGCTGGGCACCATGACCTTCGGCCAGGAATGGGGCTGGGGCGCCGACGCGGGCGAATCGCGCCGCATGTTCGACCTCTACCTGGAGCGCGGCGGCAACTTCATCGACACCGCCAACTTCTATACCAACGGCAGTTCGGAGCGGCTGCTGGGCCAGTTCATCGCCGACAGGCGCGAGTCGGTGGTGGTGGCTACCAAGTATTCGCTCAACATGCAGCCGGGCAACCCGAACGCCGGCGGCAACCACCGCCGCAACATGGTCCGCTCGGTGGAGGCCAGCCTCAAGCGGCTGGGCACCGACTACATCGACCTGCTGTACCTGCACATCTGGGACGGGCTCACGCCATTCGAGGAAGTGATGCGCGCCTTCGACGACCTCGTGCGCTCGGGCAAGGTGCTGTACGCGGGCATCTCCGACACGCCGGCCTGGCAGATCGCGCGCATGCAGACGCTGGCCGAGCTGCGCGGCTGGGCGCCGCTGGTCGCGCTGCAGATCGAATACAGCCTGATCGAGCGCACCGTGGAGCGCGAGCTGCTGCCGATGGCGCAGGAGCTGGGCCTTGGCGTGCTGGCGTGGTCGCCGCTGGGCAGCGGCGTGCTCTCGGGCAAGTACACGCGCGCCGATCTGGAGCATCGCAACGACCCGGGCTCGGGCGTAACGGGCTCGCGCAAGGACGTGGCCGTGGGCAACGGCGCGCTCAGCGCCCGCTCGCTGGAGATCGCCGAAGTGGTCGGGCAGGTCGCGAAGGAGCAGGGCCGCTCGAGCGCGCAGGTCGCGCTGGCGTGGCTGCTGCAGCGCCGCGCGCCGACGGTGATGCCGATCATCGGCGCGCGCACCTTCGCGCAGTTCGAGGACAACCTCGGCGCGCTCGACGTTCAGCTCGACGCCGAAGCGCTGCAACGCCTGGAAGCGGCCAGCGCCGTGTCGATGGGCTTCCCGCACGACTTCATGGCGCTGCCGATGACGCAGGGCGTGCTCTCGGGCGGCAGCTCGGTGCGGCGGCCTGCGTGAAACCACGGAGGCTGAGGGTGGCGGTCATCGGCCGCTCGGTGGTGGCCGCGCTGAGCCAGGTACAGGAAACGCTCGACGCGATGGGCCTGCAAGGCCCGAAGGGCACGCCGGCTTGCGATGTGGCGCGGCCCTATGTAGGGCGGTGGAAGGCGCGATGAGCGCGCAGGCGCTGCGCACCGCTTCCGTCACGGCGTGAGCGATGCGGACGACGGCGAAAGCAAGCTCGCAAGCAGGCTGCACAGCGCGACGGCCGTCGCCGCGAATGCGATCCAGTGGAAGCGTCGCGGCGCGTAGCTGAGCAGCGCCACCGTGGACAGCGCCGCGGCCGTGAGCGTGCCCAGCCACAGCACCCAGCCGACCGCGCTGCCGGCCACCCGCAGGCTGCCGCCCAGCGACAGGCACAGCAGCGCGGCACCGCCGAGCTGCAGCCAGCGCCGCCACCGCCCCGGCGTGCTGCCTCGGCCGTAGACGTCCTCGCTGTGGCGGTCCATCGCAAGGCTCAGCGCGCAGAAGCCCGCGAGCGAGGCGGCGAACACGAGGGAGAGAAGGGACGAATCCATCGCCGTCACGATCCCTGGCCCGACGCGGCGAGCGTCGACGACGACGACGGCTGCTGCTGCTGTTGCGGCGAGGCCGGCAGGTGCTTCTGCGCCTGCTGCCGGGCAGCCATCGACTTGCGCCGCTTGCGCTCGACGATCCACACCGCGCCCGCGAGCCCCAGGCCCAGCGCTATCACGACCAGGTCGAAACCCGCCACCGCGCTGGGACCGGTGCGCAGGCTGACGGTCAGCGGCGCCGGCCCGGTGAAGGCGTTGAGCACCGGCAGCAGTGCGAAGAGCAGCGCGCCCGCCGCGAGCTGCGCCTGCCACATGCGCAGCGTGGGCCGCAGCAGCCCGAGCACCGCAGCCGCGCCCCAGACGATGAAGAACCAGCGGATCTCCGCGTCGCCGCGCTCGGCCATGCCGACCGGCAGCAGGCGATTGGCCCAGAAGAAGGCGGCCATCGCGACGGGCAGTCCGGCGATGGCGCCGAGGTTCAAGCCGTCGACGAGGCGCAGTCCGAAGCCGATGCGCCCGCCCTGCTTGAGCATCTTCGCGAACTTCTGGCGCTCCTTCACGGCCCACAGCAGAAGCCCCGTCGCCACCATCAGGCAGCCCGCGATCCCCGAGAGGAAGAACAGCGCGCGCAGCAGCGGATCGCCGAAGCGCGCGATGTGCAGGCCGTAGAGCACGCCGCGCGTCTCGGCCGCGGGCTTGGGCACGTCGCCGAAAGCGCCGATCAGCGCACCCGTGGTGCCGTTGAATAGCATCGACGGCTTGTCGTAGGACAGCTGCGGCCCTTCCGCGCGGGTGAGCGAGACGACCGCGTTGGCGTCGTTGGGCTGGTGCACGGTGATACGGCCCACGGCGGCGCCGTTCCAGTGCACGGAGGCCTGCGCCATCATCGGCGCGATCGGTGCGAGCGGCGCCTTGTTGCCGGACGCCTTGACCTGGTCGCGGCCACCGCCGGGAAAGACCTCTGAGAAGAAGGCCTGCTCGCCGCCGCGCTCCTTGTAGGCCACCTGCGGGGCCCAGGGCATGTACATGAACATCAGCGTGACCAGGCCCGTGTACGTGATCATCAGGTGATAGGGCAGGGCGAGCACCGCCGTCACGTTGTGCGCGTCGAGCCACGAGCGCTGGCCCTTCTTCGGGCGGAAGGTGAAGAAGTCCTTGAAGATGCGCTTGTGCGTCACGATGCCGCTGAAGATCGCCACCAGCATGAACATCGCGCAGAAGCCGACGATCCAGCGCGCCCATAGCGCGGGCATGTAGTGCAGGTCGAAATGCAGGCGATAGAAGAACTCGCCGCCGCGCGTGGCCCGTGCGGCGGTGAGCGCCTCGCCGGTGAAGGGGTCGAGCGATACGCGGTCGAAGCGGCGGCGCGGCTTGTCGCCGGGTGCGGCAGCCGAGGCCGGCGTGGCCAGATACAGCACGTCGGTCGACGGCTGGCGCTCCGCCGGCAGGTTGATGAACCAGCGCGGACTGCCGGCGCCGTGCTTCTGCAGATAGGCCACCGCGCCCTCGGCCGCCTGGACCTGCGGCACCTGGGCGCGCGCGGCCGGTGCATGCAGCTCGGGCTTCATCCAGAAGGTGATCTCATCCTTGAAGTACGAAGCCGTCCCGGCCGCGAACACCATGAACAGCACCCAGCCGACCAGAAGGCCCGACCAGGTGTGAAGCCATGCCATCGACTGGCGGAAGCCTTCCTTCATGCGGCCGCTCCGGTGGTGCGCATGAGCAGCAGGAGGAGCGCACCCAGCACCGCCGCGGCCACGGCAAGGCCGGACCACGCACGAAACGCCGTGCGCGCGGCGAAGACCCACATCACGGAGAGCGCGAAGACGGCGAAGGAAGCGAGCAGGCCGGTCATCGTGGCCTCGCTGCGCGCCATGCCGAAGGCGGCGGGCAGGCACAGTGCGAGCACGACGGAAGAGAGCGCCGCGACGCCGTAGCCGCCGGCGATGGCGGCCACGGCGCGCGAAACAACGCCTAAGCGATGGCGAACGCCGGCAGTCACGACGCGCGCCGGACGGCGTGCGAGGTCGTACGGAGGTTCATGGAGGAGGGGAGAGGAAATCCGAGAAGATGAGAATGATACTCATCTGAAAAGAATTCTTCTCAACCACCCCGCCTGCGATCCGGGGCATTCCCCCGGACGCGCCCGCTTGCTCACTTCGCCTGCAGCAGCGCCCCCGCCTTCAGCAGCACCAGCTCGTTGTCGTCCGCCTTGTTCGGCTCGCGGCTGCTCGAGAAGGGCAGGTTGTTGTCGTTGCCGACCACGATGTGCGTCGCGTCGACCACATCGACGTTCTCGATGGTGAAGAAGGGGAACTTCAGCACGCCGTCGTTCAGGGGCTTGCGCGCGAGCTTGTTCGGGTCGGCAATGTCCAGCAGGTCGATGTAGCCGATCTTGCGCACCGGGCCGCCCACGTTCGCGTCGTTGAGCTCGACCTTGTAGACGCGCTTGAACTTCGCGATGTCGTGGAAGCAGTCGGTGCGCTTCTGGCCTTCGGGGCAGGCCTTGTCGCTGGTGCCTTCGCCGTTGTCGCGCTCGATGATGAGGCCCGTGGTCGCATCGATCATGTTGAAGTCGCCGATGGCGTTGCCATTCGCCTCGAGCACGTACTTCCAGTGGCGGCCGGTCCACTTCTCGGTGGCGACGTCGAATTCCAGCACGCGCAGCGCTTCCTTGCCTTCGACCTTCTCGTAGTCCTTCGCCTCGGCGTTCCACACCGGGCCTTCGAGCAGCGCGTACAGCTTGCTGCCGTCCTTCGACGAGGCCATGCCCTCGAAGCCCTTGGAGCGCTTGATCTGGAAGTCGACCGCGTCGCCCGGGGCGCCGGGCGTGGTCACGGCCGGATGGTCGGGCGAGCGCACGGTTTTGCCGTCGACCAGCGTGTCGTACACGGCGAGCACCTTGCCCGTCAGGTCGGCCTTGATGAGGAAGGGGCCGAACTCCTCGCCGATCCACAGCGCGCCGCCGGCGAACTGGAAGCTCTCGGGGTCGAAGTCGGAGCCGGTCAGGTAGCGCTGCTTCGTGCCTTCATGGACGATGCGGAAGGGCACCTTCCTGTCGGGGTCGTGCAAGAAGACGGTTTCGATACGGTTGAACTTGCCGCTCTTGAAGTCCACCTTGTAGTGGTTCAGGTAGAGCATGAAGTCGGGCGAGTTGGCCTTGGTGCCGGCGCCGTTGTCGGTGAGGATCCAGAAGCTGCCGTCGTCCATCTTCTTGATGCCCGAGTGGCCCTGCAGCGGCTGGCCCTTGAAGGGCAGCGACAGGCCGGTGCCGCGGCCGCCCGAGAGGCCTTCGACCGAGCCCACCGCCTCCACGCGCTTGCCGGTGGTGAACTTGCCGCTGACCTGCAGGTCGGCCGGCGCATCCTTGGGCGCGGCGACGAAGCTCTGCGCGGGCAGCACGGCGTGGCCGGCGAGCGTGGCGGGAAAGGCGGTCTGCGCCTGGGCTGCGGTGCATGCGAGGGCGGCAGCAAGGGCGACGAAGGACAGGGGAGCGAAACGCGTCATGAGCGGGAAAGGTTCCAAGTCGAAAACGCGTGACCATGCCGGCCAGGCATGACGCGGCCATGACATGCCCCATGGGACTTCAGGGCGCGATGTCGACCGTCACCTCGCGCGACTCGGCGCGGCCCTGGTCATCGACCGCGCGCAGCAGGTAGCGCCGCCCGGATGACGCGAGATCGGGCATCCATGTGATGCCTTCGCCCGGCGCGGCGCGACCGATGAGCGCGTCGTCCGCGAACCAGTAGATCGCCTGCGTGCCGGCCGCGGCTTCGGCGCGCAGCACCAGGGGCTCGGGCTTCTTCGCGCGCAGCGTGTGGCGCACGCCGCGCAGCGGCGAGGTGATGAGCGGCGCGCTGTCGGACGAGGCGTCGCCCTCGCTGCCCTGCGACTTCTCGCAGCCGTCGGAAGGTGCGCTCGCACGCGGCAGCCCCGCCTGGCGGAACAGCCGGCGCATGTCGCTGCCCCATTGCTCCACCACCTGCTGCCGCGCATTCGGCTGCGGGCCGCAGACGACCTTGCCCGTGGTCTCGTCGACCCACACGGCGCGGTGCAGGTTGCTGACCTGGATCGGCGACTTGCCGGCGATGAACCATGTCATGGTGCGCACCGGGCACAGCGCATCGGGCAGGCCGCCGGTCGCCGAGCAGACTTCGACCTGGCGCAGGTCGGGCGGTCGGCGCGAAGCCATCTCGCCCGGGTCCAGCCGCTCGGCGCGCAGTGCGTCGACCATGCGCAGGAAGAGGGGCGCGGCGGCATCCACGCCCACCAGCGCGGGGTTGCTGCTGCCATCGAAATTGCCGACCCACACCACCAGCACGTGACGGCCGAACACGCCCGCGGTCCAGGCATCGCGAAAGCCCCAGGAGGTGCCGGTCTTCCATGCGATGGCGGGGCGCGCGGGCAGCGTGGTGTCGGGGCGCGGCGTTTGCCGCAGCATGTCGAGCGTGATGAACGAGGCCTCCTCGCTCATCAGGCGCAGCGGCTGCACGGGCTTCTCGCCGGGCGCGGGCTGCGTGTAGCGGATGGGCTGCGAGACGCCGCCGTTGGCCAGCGTCGCGTACATGCCGGCCAGCTCCTCGGGCGTGACCTCGCCGCCGCCCAGCACCAGCGCGAGGCCGTAGTGCTGTTCGCTCTGCAGCTTCTGCACGCCCGCAAGGCGCATGAAGTCGTAGAGGCCGGGCTTCGAGAGCTTCGCGGCCACGGCCACCGCGGGCACGTTGCGGCTGCGGATCAGCGCCTCCTGCGCCGGCAGCGGCCCTGCGAAGCGGTGGTCGAAGTTCTCGGGCGTGTAGGGGCCGAAGGAGGTGGGCGCGTCCTTCAGCATCGTCTTCGGATGCAGCAGGCCCTGGTCGAGCGCCAGCGCGTAGATGAAGGGCTTGAGCGTGGAGCCCGGCGAGCGCTTGGCCAGCACGCCGTTGACCTGGCCCGAGATGGCGTCGTTGCGGAAATCGGCCGAGCCGATCATCGCGCGCACCTGCATCGTCGACGCGTCGAGCAGCAGCGCGCTCGCGTTGTTCATTCCCACGTCGGCATGCGCGCGCAGGTACTGCGCCATGACGCGCTCGAGCGTCGCCTGCATGCGCAGGTCGATGGTGGTGCGCACCTCCTGCACGCCGCGCTCCTGCGCGAGCAGCATGTCGGTGGCGTGGGGCGCGAGAAAGGGCAGGCTGCCGCGCGACTGGGCCGACAGCGCGAGCTGCGCGTCGGGAGCATGCTGCTTCGCCGTCGGATCGCGCTCGGCCCACAGCGCCGAGAGCCGCTCGCGCGCGGCCTGCAGCTCCGCATTGCGCCCGCGCTCGGCGATGCGCTTGACGGGGTTCTGCGGAATCACCGCGAGCGTCAGCGCCTCGGGCAGGCTCAGCCTGGCGGCGTCCTTGCGGAAGTAGATGAGGCTGGCGGCCTGCACGCCCTCGATGTTGCCGCCGTAGGGTGCGGTGTTGAGATACGCCTCCAGGATGTCGTGCTTGCTGAAGCGGGCCTCCAGCCACAGCGCCGCGAAGATCTGCACGACCTTGCCGGTGGGCGCGCGGCTGTCGATGCCGTAGACGCGGCGTGCAAGCTGCATCGTGAGGGTGGAGCCGCCCTGCCTGCGCTCGCCGCTGGCGATGCGCCATGCGCTGCGCACCAGCGCGGCGGGGTTGACGCCGGGGTGCGCGTAGAAGCGGCGGTCCTCGTACAGCAGCACCGCATCGACCAGCGTGGGCGAGATGCGCTCCAGCGGCATCCAGAGCCGGTACTGCTCGTCGGCGGCGAGCGTGAGCCGCATCAGCTCGCCGCCTTGCGCGTAGACGGCGCGCGAACTGCCGACGGTTTCGCTCAGCGGGGCGTGGGGCCACAGGCGCAGCAGCGCGAGCAGGAAGACTACGGCTGCGAAAGCGATGACTGCTCTCTTCCTCCCTCTCCCCCCGGGAGAGGGTTGGGGTGAGGGCGTGGGCGACGGATCGAGCTCGGTGTTCATGGAAGGCGCCGCACCCTCACCCTGGCCCTCTCCCACACGCGGGAGAGGGAACAAGGCAAGCGCGCGTCGTGATCAATTCGCCACCACCTGGAAGCGTGCTCCCGCCGAGCGCGAGAACACGCGACGGTCGTACATCGCCTCGCCGTAGGCGGCCGGCACCACGTAGTCGCCCACGTTGGTGGCGCGGGCCTTGTACGTCACCTCGAGCAGGTCCTTGCCGACACCGCCGTAGAACACGACGCGGTCTTCGCGGATGTCGGCGTACTGCACCTTCCACGAGCCGCCGCCGCCCAGGCGCTTCTTCCAGATCGGCGCATCGGCATTGGCTGCATCCTCGTCGTCGCCCACGGCCTGCAGCACCGGTTCCAGGCCGCCGGGCAGCACGTCGACCAGCGCCACGTCGTTGATCTGCGCGCGCTCCAGGCTGCGCACGCGCACCCGCACCGTGACCTCTTCGCCGAGCTTCGCCTTGGTGATGGGGTTGCCCTTGGCGTCGAGCACCTCGTGGAAGATCTCCATGCCCTTGTTCACCGGCGTGGCGGGCACGTTGCGCTCGAAGCCCTGTTCGGCCCAGCTGTAGTAGAGGTTGAAGTCGCTGTCGTTCGACAGCTTCAGCCTGGCGGTGTCGGCCGGCACCGCGGCACGCGTGATCGGGTTCACCGAGCCCAGCGCGAGCGCCGCGGCCTGGCCTTGGGCGCTGACGGCGCTCGCCGAGAGCTTGCCCTCCACGTTCTGCCCCACGGCCTCGAAGTACGAGTCCACCGCCAGCAGCATCGAGGCCGACGACAGGCTGTTGTACCAGCCCTCCCGCACCATCTCGGCCATGCCTTCCCACACCGCAGGCTTCAGCGCCTTCAGGCGCGAGGGGAAGTGGCGGCCCACCAGGTGCAGCGTCATGCTGTCGTGCACCAGCGGGTCGTAGTAGGCACCCCAGGCATTGCGGCGCTGCTTCTTCTCGGTGCGCGCGAGCAGGTCGGACCACACCGGGTCGAGCAGCTCGTTGGCCACCTGCTCCTGCTTCACGAGCTGATAGCTCGCGGCGAGGTAAACGGCGCCGAGGTCGTCGCCCCAGCCCACGCCCTGCCGCGACATCTGGTTGCGGCGGGCTTCGCGCAGGTTGGCGAGCGCGGCTGGCGCGACGATGCCCTGGCGCGTCAGCAGGTAGGCCGCCTGCGCACGCTGGCGCCAGCCGTCGAGCGTGTTGTCGCCGCTGCCGAGCCAGCCCTGCAGGTAGGTGTCGGCCTTCTGCAGCAGGTCCTGCGGCACGGGCAGCTTGTGGTCCTTGGCCTCGACCAGCAGCTGCACCGCATAGAGCGTCGCGAAGGCATCGGTGCCGGCACCGGGCCACAGCGAGAAGCCGCCGTCGGCCGTCTGCCGCGCACGCAGCTGCACCAGGTAGCGCTCGAAGGTCTTGCGCGCCTCGGGCAATGGACCCTGCTCAGCGGTACGGCCGCGCGACATCTCCTTCACCAGTTCCGGGCGGCCCGACAGCAGCACGGCCGGGAAGGTCTGGCTCGTGATCTGCTCGGTGCAGCCGTGCGGGTACGCCTCCAGGTACTGCATGAGTCCGGTCGCGAAGGCCCACGGCGCGGCCGACACAGCCACGTCGCTCTGGCGGAAGTTCGGATACAGGTCGGCCTGGCTCGAGATTTCTCCCGCACGCTGGAAGCTGCCGGCCTGCACCAGCGTGACGAAGGGCGACGCGGGCCGCACGCTCACCTCGGTCGACAGGCGCGCGCTGTAGTTCTTGTGCGTGGAGGTGAACACCAGCGCCGAGGAACCCAGCACCGCCTGCTCGCCCGGCTTGGCGCGCACGTTGAACTTGGTGCTGGCCTCGCCGCGCTCGTTGACCTTGAGCGTCTGCGTGGCGTCGCCCACCACTTCGAGGCCGCCCGATGCGGTGAGCGTGAGCGCGATGGGCGCCTCCCTGCCCGAGCCGACGATGTTGTTGGCCAGCCCAACGCCCACCTCGACGGTGTCGCCGGGCGCCATGGCCAGCGGTGCGTTCGGCAGGATCACCATGTCGCCGCGCACCACGGTGCGGGTGCTCTTGGCGCCTGTGGTCTCGTCGTTCACCGCCACGGCCATCACGCGCAGGCTGCCGTTGAAGCTCTCGGGCACGGTGTAGCTGAACTCGCGGCTGCCGTTCACGTCGACCAGGCCAGACCAGTAGGCCACCGGCTTGTCGCGCTTGCGCTTGAACGGGTTCAGGTGCTTGCCGAGCTCGCCTTCGCCGTCACCACCGGGAGCGGCGCCCTGCATGAGCTTCTTGAACTCGGGCAGGATCAGGTCGAGCGTCTGCAGCGTGCCCACCTCGAGTGCGCGCTTCTGGAAGAAGTGCTTGAGCGGGTCGGGCGTCTTGTAGCGCGCCACCTGCAGGATGCCTTCGTCCACCGCGAACACCACGGCGCGCGTGGGCTTGTCGCTGGTGAGCTTCATCTTCATCGTCTGCCCCGGCTTCACCAGCTCGCTGCTGGTGAGCTGCAGGTTGGCGGTGCGCCTGGCCAGCGCGGTCGCGAAAGGCACCACGCCGTACGACAGCGGGCTCATGTAGACCTCGTCGGAGGCCGGGTCGCGCACGAAGTGCACGTTGATGTAGCCGGTGCCCTCGAAGTCCTTTGGCACGGTGATCTTCTGCACCGAGGCGGTCTTGTCGGTCTTGAACCACGCGTGGGCGTAGACCTTGTCGCGCTCGATGGTGATGAGGCCCGCGCCCACGTAGGGCGCCCGGATGCTCACCGAGATCTCCTGGCCCGGCTCGTAGTCCTTGCGGTCGAGCGTGAGCTGCAGTTCGGCGTTGCGGTCGAGCGAGCGCGACACGTTGGCGTTGCCGGCCACGCTGTACTCCACGCGGTTGAGCTCCATCCCCTGCGCGTTGCGCATCACGTAGGCGAAGTTGCCGGGCGCGGAGGTGTCCAGCGCCACGTTGTTGCCCGCTGCCGCGATGGCGAAGGGCTTCTCGTCGAGCACGATCTCCTTGAGGCGCGACTCGTAGCGGTACAGCCCGTTGTCCTGCTTGATGAGCACCGACAGCACCTTGCGCTCGACGCGCTCGATCTTCAGGTCGGCCACGGCCGTCTTCTTCGCGCGCGGGTCGATGGCGATCACCGTGGCGTTGCGCGTGGCGCCCTTGCTCACGTAGCTGGTGTCGCCGTCGACCTTCACGCCGACGAGGTAGGGCAGGTCGCTCACCAGCGTCTGGGCCTCGGCCGACACGCTGCGCCCGCCCTCGGGCTCGAAGGCCTTGGCAAGCACGTGCACCTGGTAGGTGGCGGCGTCGAAGCGCGAGAGGCGCAGGTCGAACTCGGCCTTGCCCTCGGCGCTGGTCTGCACGCTGCCCAGGTCGTCCACCTGCTTCTCGGTGGCGCGCTGCGGGTCGAAGAAGGCGTAGTCGGTGAAGGCGCGGAACACCGGAAAGCCCGGGCTCAGCGTGAGCGTGCCTTCCACCTTGCGGTCGGGCGCGGGCGTGCCGAAGAGGTTCTGCACGTCGATCTGCGCCTTCAGGTCCTTCGGGCTCACCCAGCCTTCGGCAACTTCATTGCTGAGCTTGGCCGTGACCTTGGTGCGGTCGGGCAGGAACTCCTGCACCTTCACCGTGGTGCTGCCGATCAGCAGGCTCTCGACCTCGGGAGTGCCGGGCGACGACTGGCGCGGCAGGTACAGGTTGACGGCGTAGTTGCCGGTGGGCGAGGTGTCCTGCGTGGTGTGGGCGATCTCGGCCGCGCCGCCCGGGCCGAGGCGCAGCTTCTCGCGCCGCACGCTGAGCCCGCGCGCGTCGATGATCTCGGCTTCGAGCGGCAGGTCACGCAGCGAGGTGCCCCAGTTGCCGGCCTTCACCATCATCGCGATGTGCATGGTGTCGCCGGGACGGTAGATGCCGCGGTCGCTGAAGACGTACGCCGTCATCTGGTTCGGCACGCCGGCCGCGCGCAGGCCGCCCACGTCGAAGCGCGAGATGTCCAGCGTGCGGTCGCTGCGGTTGAAGGGCAGGAAGCTCAGGTCGCCGTCCTTGCGCACCACCAGCACCACCGGCGCCTTCTCGCGCTGGTAGCCGGCGAGGTTGGGCAGTTTGGCTGCGCCAGTGGCGTCGGTGGACTGCGACGCGACGATCATGCCGTTGCGCCCCCACACCTCGACCATCGCACCCGCCACGGGCTGGCCGCTGGCGATGCTCTGCACGAACACGTCGCGCGTGCCGTCGAGCGACTTCTTGGCGACGATGCCCAGGTCGGTGACGAGCACCAGGCGCTGGTCGACCTGCTGCTCGGGGCTGCCGCCTTCACCGTCACTGCTGCCTTCCTCTTCGGAGGATTGCTCTTCCTGTTGCGGCTGTTGCGCCTCCTCGGGCTGGCCTTCGCCATCGGGCTTCTTCTTCGCCTTGGGGTCGTAGCCCTGCACCTTGAGCAGGAACACGCCGCGGCGATCGGTCGCGTCGCTGCGCAGGTAGTCGGCGAAGTCGACGGTCTCGTAGTGCGCCTTGCCGGCGGGGATGCTCAGCGGAATCTCCTTCTGGAAGCGGTCGACGAGGTTGTCCGACTGCAGGCCGCCGTAGAACTGCGGATGCGCGAAGTCGCCGCTGGTCTGCGTCACCAGGTGCTGCAGCTGCTGCGGCAGCAGGCGGCCGATCTCCAGCCGGATGCCGGGCAGGTCGCGCACCAGGATCGGCAGCTTGCGCTCGCCCGAGAGCGCGAGCAGCGAGCCCTGGCTCATGATGCTGAGCTCGGGCGCGAAGGTCTTGAGCAGGCGCACGTCCTGCCGCGCGGCGCCGAGCTGGTAGCCGCCGGGCGTCTTCAGGCCCTTGGCCACGCGCACCAGCAGGTAGCGGCCGCCTTCGGCCTGCGGCATGCGGAAGCTGACCATCTCGGTCACCTCGCGCTCGCTGGCGATGGGCTGCAGGTTGAGCTTCTTCGCGCGACGCAGCACGGCGTCGGTCACCTTCGACGGATCGGCGGACCAGTCGAACTTCTCCGCGGGATCGCCCTTGGCCTCTTCCGTCACGGGCAGCAGCCAGGCCTGCACCACGCGCGCCATCTCGCGCTCGTGCACCGGCATGGAGGCGCTGACCTGCATCACGTGCTCGGGCTCGCCGTTCTCGCCGGTGACGATGGTGGGCTCGATGCCGGAGATGGAAAGGCTGTAGAGGCCGGGAATGTCGACCGCGCGCGACTGGTCGTTGCGCAGCGCCGGCCCGCCCTTCTGCGCGACCGCGCCGGCCGTGAGGCTCAAGATCGCGGGCCGGTTCTTCTCGGGAATGGGCAGCGGCTCCGACTGCAGCGTGGCGATGAGGCGCAGCTTGTCGTAGCTGACGGTGAACTTCTCGCTCGCGCACTTGCCCACGCTGAAGAAGGAGCTGCTGCATGGCTGGTCGTAGGTCAGCACCAGGCGCTTCTCGAACTCGGCCGTGTTGACGGGGTGCGAGAAGCGTACCTGGAAGAGTGCGCGTCGCACGTTGGCCTGGACCGGGTCCTGGTAGAACTCGGCGCCGATGATCTGCGCTGTGAACTCGGGCGAGGTGAACTCGTACTTGCGCTGCGCCAGCTCGATGTGCGGCGCGAGGGCGCTGTCGGCGATCTGAACCTTGTACGGCTGGCCGACGGGCCAGTCCTGTGCGGGCAGGAATTCGAGGCGTTTCTGGCTTGTCCAGGTCCAGCGGCCGGCAATGGCGGGCTCGATGGTGACGCCGGTGGCCTCCTGGCCGATGCGCGCAATGGGAGCGACCGAGGCAGAGAAATTCACGACGAAGGGATTCGGCCCCTTGTCGAGCTCGATCTGGGTGCGCTGCGGCGCATCGGCCTTGGCGGTGGCGACCACCGGCTCGACGCGGTCGGGCGTGAGGCCGTGCCACCACTTCATCACGTGGGGATGGGCGATCCAGCCGGCCAGTGCGATCAACACCAGCAAGACCAGCCATGCGAGCCGCTGCTGGAGCCACTGCAGCCCGAGAAGAAGGAAGGCGCCCAGGATGCGCAGCCAGCCCGGTGGTCGCCAGGAACCGATGAGCCCGCGAGCCAGCGGACGCAGGAAGCCGAGCGCGCGGCCCAGCCCGGTGAAGAGCACGTCGCTGATCGACGCGAGTTTTCTGTTGGCGACTTGAAGCATGGAAGCTCCCCACTGTTTTTGTTGGCGCCCGCGAGTGTGCGAGCCATCTGTGAAGCAATCGCGCTGTGTGTGAAGTCTTCGTGAAAACCGCACAGGCCCGCGCCAGGCCTTCTTTCATCGGCTCGTTTCAGCGGCTCATAGCTGGGGCTTGTTCACCATCAGGTAGAACACCACCACCATGGCCGCGAAGGCCGGGTAGCCCAGCAACTCCCACCAGCGCTGGTAGCGCGCATAGAGCGGCGGCAGCGGCACTGCGTCGCGATGCGCCTGCGCCGCGATCGCCGCCATGCGGATCTGCAGCCACACCACCGGCAGCCAGCAGGCCCCCGCGAAAACGAACAACCCCAGCGACAGCGCGAGCCACGGCGTGGAAAGCGGAAAGCCCGCCATGTGCGCCAGCGCGAAGCCGGTGGCCGGCTGCAGGATCACGGTGGGCGTGGTGAACCACCAGTCGGCGCGCACCACCAGCCGGCTCACCACCGCCTGCGCGGGCACGCTGCCGCTGCGGTTGGCGAAGAACATGTAGAAGGCCGAGCCCAGCCCAGTGCCGACCATCAGCACGCTGGAGACGATGTGCAGCCACTTGAGGACGAGGTAGGTGTTCATGTCATGATGCGGCGCGCCGATACAGATGCCAGAGCAGTGCGGCAATCGGGATGTTCTTGAGCAGCGGCCCGAGCGGGTGCAGCCACAGGCCGGGCTGCAGCACGGTCGCCACCAGTGTCATGACGAGCATCAGGGCCAGGGCCGCCGCATAGCTTGCGCGGCCAGGCCAGCGCCACAGTGCGATGCCGACTGCAAGATCGGCAGCCGCGCCGCCAACGATCAGCCCTTGCACCAGCCACTGCGGCGATGCGATGCCGGCGGCGGCCAGCACCTGGCGGCTCTGGCCGTTCAACTCGACGATGCTGGCGACGGCGGTGAATAGCCAGACGGCGACGAGGCTCAGACGCAACAAGCGCTCCTGCGCAACAGAATCCTTCACGTGGCGGAGCCCCCACGCTCAGCGTGCTGCCACGCAACGACTTCATGCGCCTGCGTGGCCAGGAACGCATGCAAGCGCGCGAAGCGCCGCCGCGTCTGCCATGCAAAGACCCACGCGACCACCGGCTCCAGCAACCAGCGCAAGGCCTTCGGCCCCGCCTCGATGGTGTAGACGTAGATGAGAACGGAATGACCCGGCTGCACGTCGCGGTGCCGCATGGAAGCGGCCCAGCGGCTGAAGGGGAAAGAGCGGCCGACCATCGAGGCTGCAGCCACATGCGGTCGATCGAAGCTCACGAAGCGCGTTCGCATCGACAAGCCGCGCAACCAACCGTGACCCGTGTTTTCCGTCTCGGCCCCGACGAAGGGACAGGGCGCGCCGCCCACCACGCGGGCGTTGCCGACCAGCGAGTCCCAGCGTGCGCGCCACACGTGGTAGTGGAAAGCGTCGAATACCACGTCGGCAGGCGCCGGCATGTCGAACTCAAAACGCCGGTGCGCCATGGCCTGCCACTGCGATCGGCGCTTCTTCGACCACGTCGGTCACCATGCCCCAGCGAGCGAACTCCGGCCCGAATTCGGGCAGGGTCAACAGACCCATGCAGGCGTGCGCACCCACGGGCGGCAGCGTCGCGTCGCCTTTCGCGAGCCGGCGCGCCAGCAGGATCGCGGCCATGCACGGGATCTCCGGCCCATGGTTGTCGTCGGCAGCGATGTGCCAGGCGCGCCGTGCCGGCCGGCCCTGCGCATCGGTGCCTTCGACGCGCACGACCATGCCGCCCAGCGCGGTGCCCAGCGCGTCGAACACGCCGCCGGTGGCGTGCAGCAGGGGCGCCAGCTTCTGCGGCGCCGGCAGCAGTCCTGCGCGGCGCATGAAGGCCAGAAAGGCGAAGGCGCGCTGCGTCAGCCCGACTTCGAGCGCGGCGCGGAACATCACCGACTGCACGCCTTCGTACCGCGCCGGAAAGAGCTCCAGGTCGGGAATGTCGCAGAGCGCGCCGCGGCGCGGCTTCATGCGCGCGAACTCCACTTTCTCCGGATCGGCCCAGCCGGGAAGCTCGACCCAGCGACCGCCCTGCCAGACGCGGATGGGCTCGCCGCAGTATGCGAGCACCCCGGCCAGCGTGGCCTCGCCGCGCGGCGCGCCCTGCGCGGGGGCGATGCAGATGTCGATGCTCCGTATGTGCTGCCAGCCGTCCGCGAGATGGTCGACCACGGCGGACGACAGTGCGGGCACTGTGCTGGCGCCGCTCACGGCGATGCGGTCGGCGCGGCGAAAGGCGGCGTCCAGGGCGGCAGGAAAGTCGCACACGAAGCGCCGTCCGTCGGCCAGGTCGATGTAGTGCGCGCCCGCGGCTGCGACGGCGTGCGGCACGCGGTAGTCCTGGTTCTGGAAGGGGCCGGCGGTGTGGATCACGAGCTCCACGCCAAGGCCTCGCAACGTGTGTGCGAGATCGGCAGCCTGCACGTCGATGCGTACGCCACTCGCGGCCGCGTCCAGCGATGAAGCGAAGGCCGTGGCGCGCTGCGCGTCACGCCCCGCCACGAGCAGCTCGATGCCGGGACTGCCGGCCAGCGCGCGGCAGATGCGTGCGCCGAAGTTGCCGTAGCCGCCGAGCACCAGTGTCTTCATGCCGCCGCCGCATCCGTTCCCGCGACATGCCCGCGCGTGAACGCCTCTTCGAAGATCGAATAGCCCGACCAGTCCGCGTGCGCGAACGACAGCCGGCCCGCCACCACGCTGCCGCGATGCCCGGCGTCGGGTGCGCTGCGCTCGGGGCCGATCTGCGCCAGCAGGCCGGGCCTGGGGATGGACATGGCGTGCCCGTAGCGCGTGATCTCGATGCGAGAGACCAGCGAAGGCAGGTCGGGGTGGGGCACCGACAGCTCGGCGAGCAGGTCGTCGCGCCAGCCGGTCCACGGGCGCTCCAGCAGCAGCTTGCGGCCGTCGACGGTGTCGTAGCCGCTCGGGCCCAGTGGGCGGTACCAGCTCAGCACGGTGCCGCGCGGCGTGGGGTCCAGTGCCTGGTGGCGCGCGTCCACGTAGCCGAGACCCCTGGTGCCGTAGATCACGTTGTCCCAGCTGGGTGCGGCGCCGGGCCGGTCGGCCAGCGGGCCGCGCAGGTGGATGTTGGCCACCAGCCAGGGCGCATAGCGCACGTGCGCGGCGGCGTTCTTCAGCAGCTCGGGCGGGTTCTCGACGACGCGCGCGGCGATGAACACGGGCAGCGCGACGATGCAGCGCTCGGCCTGCCAGCGCACCATGGATTTCGATGCCGCATCCCATGCATCGACCTCGACGCCGTCGCGCACGTGCGCGATGCGCGTGACGACGCTGCCGGTGCGAAGCCGCTCGCCGAGCGGCCTGGCGAGCTGCCTGGTGAGCCAGCCGTTGCCCTCGGGCCAAGTCAGGATGCCGTCGCGCTCGGGGCTCGAATCGTTGACGCTGCCCGTCGGATCGCCGGGCGCGTGGAAGCCGTGCCGGCTCGCGAAGTAGTGGATGCCGGCCCAGGCCGACACCTGCCCGATGCCGGCGCCGTAGTCGTCGCGGCAGCAGTAGTCGAGGTACCAGCGCAGCTGCGCATCGCTGAAGCCTTCGCTGTCGAGCCAGTTCTGGAAGCTGACCGCATCGAGCGCCAGCAGCTCGGGCGTGATGGCGACCTTGAGCGTCGGAATGGCGAAATGCGCGGCGTGCTGCAGCGCGTCGATGCGCTGCGCGAACCTGCGGTACTGCGCGAGCGTCGCCTCGCCCACGCCATGCACGGGCAGCAGACCGTCCTGCCACTCGCCCTGGAAGAACAGGCGCTCCTGGGGGCTGTGGCAGAGCGTGACCTCGTCGTATTCCCAGCGGCCGGCCACGCGGCGGCGCAGGCCGAGCTCTTCCAGCAGGTCCTGCACCTCGCGCGCGTCGTCGCCCGGCACCGGCAGGTAGTGCGCGCCGAGCGGGCAGGCGATGCCGTTGACCATGCCGCCGCGCGCGTTGCCGCCGGCAGTGTCTTCCAGCTCAAGCAGCGCGAACTCGTCGACGCCCGAGAGCCGCAGCGCGCGGGCCGCGGCAAGGCCCGCCACGCCACCGCCCGCGATGACCACGCGCGTGCGCTTCACCACGGCAGGCGTCGTGCTCCCGAGAGTGCGGTCGCGCATCGCATGGCCACGGGTGACGTCGATGCCGGTGAAGCCACCCTCGATGGGCGGCGGAGGCGCCTCGCAGCCGGCAAGCGCGAATGCACCAGCAGCCCCCGCGGCAGCCCCAAGAAACCCACGCCGCCTCATACGCACCTGCCTGTCCCAGGAACACCGCGGAACCGGCTCCGCCGGGCCGCAGGTGTTGCCCCCGGCGAGGGGGTTGGCGAAGCGACACGAAGTGCGCGAAGCCTGGGGGAGTACGTCATTCAATGCGCCATGACCTTGCCCCACTCCTGCTCGTAGGTGGTGACGAGGATCTGGTTCGAGAGGCGGTTTACTTCGGCCGGCACGCGCGCCATGTCGAGCGGAAAGTCGAACATCAGCGGCAGGGTGGTCGGGGAGAGGAATCGCAGGCCGGGCGGCAGCGCATCGGGCATGCGGTAGGGCCTGCGGCTCGCGATGATGTAACCCCATTCGCCGAAGCTGGGCACGTGCGCGTGGTACGGCGTGGCGCGCAGTCCCACCGACTCGATGGTCGCCGCCACGGTCCAGTAGCTCTTGCGCGCCACGAGCGGCGAGGTGGTCTGGATCACCGCGTATCCGCTGGCCGACAGCCGCTTCTCGAGCAGCGCGTAGAAGCTGTTGGTGTAGAGCTTGCCGATGGCGAAGTTGGTGGGATCGGGGAAGTCGACCACGATCACGTCATACATGTCACCAGGCTGCTGCAGCCACTGGAAGGCATCGGTGTTGACGATCTTCACCTTCGGCGAAGACAGCGAATGTCCGTTCAGCGCGGCCAGCGTCTCGTGCTCTGTGAAGAGCCTGGTCATGTTCGGGTCGAGCTCCACCAGCGTGATCGATTCGACCGACGGGTACTTGAGGATCTCGCGCACCGCCATGCCGTCGCCGCCGCCGAGCACCGCGACCTTCTTCGGCGCGCCCTGGGCGGCCATCACCGGATGCACGAGCGCCTCGTGATAGCGGTATTCGTCGCGCTCGGCGAACTGCAGGTTGCCGTTGAGGAAGAGCCGATGCCCCAGCAGCCCGCGCGTGACCACGATGCGCTGGTAGGGCGAGGTGGCGCTGAAGACGATGCGGTCCTGGTAGAACTTGTCTTCAGCCAGCGTGGTGATGTGGTCGGCGCCGACGAAAGCCCCCACCAGCGCCCCCAGCGCGAGAACGCACGCGACGGCATGCGCGCCCACGCGGCGCAGCTCATGGCGGAAGAGCCATAGCGCCCACACCGCCACCGCCGCGTTCATGAAGCCGAACAGCAGGCCGGTGCGGATCATGCCGAGCTGCGGCACCAGGATCAGCGGGAACGCCACCGACACCGCCAGCGCGCCGAGGTAGTCGAAGGTGAGCACCTGCGACACCAGGTTCTTCAGCACGATGTTGCGCTTCAGGATGCGCATCACCAGCGGGATCTCGAGCCCCACCAGCGTGCCCACGACCATCACCAGCCCGTAGAGCAGCAGCCGGAACGCGCCGGGCACGTAGGCGTTGGCCAGGAACAGGATCGCCGGCAGCGCGCCGCCGATCAGCGCCACCAGCAGTTCGATGCGAAGGAAGTGTGCGGGCAGCTGCCGCTCGAAGTAGCGCGAGAGCCACGAGCCCACGCCCATGGCGAACAGGTAGGTGCCGATGATGGTGCTGAACTGCAGCACCGAGTCGCCCAGCAGGTAGGAGCTGAGCGCGGCCGCGGTGAGCTCGTAGACCAGCCCGCAGGCGGCGACCACGAACACGCTGGCGAGCAGCGCGATCTCCACGGGCTGCGGGCCTTTGGCCGGCAGCGGACTGGCAGGGGTATCCATGGATCAGGCGGTCGCCGCCGGACCGCCCCGAGGCGGACCGCGCCTCCCCCGCGGGGGGTGGCGAACGACGCGTAGCGAAGCGAAGTGCAAGGCCGGGGGCTAATGGATCGCTGCTGCGACGATGATGCTGATGCCGAGGCTCATTGCCGCCACGACGAGGCCCAGCGCCACGTTCTGCTTCTCGACGATCTCGCCCCACAGGTCGTAGGGCGTGATCTTGTCGATGATCAGGAAGCACAGCCAGAAGATCACGACGCCGATCAGCGCGTACACGAGCGATCCGAGGACCACGCCCGGTTTCAGCCATTCAAATCCCATGGGGACCTCCAGTCGTAGCAGTAGTTAGAGAGAGCATCGCGCGCATCTTCGCCGTCATTTGTGGCCGCCGCCACTGGAATAGCCGCCATAGGAGCCGCCCGAGCTGCGGTAGCCGCTGGACGATCCGCTGCTGCTGCAGGTGCTCAGGATGATCAGCAGGATGATGATCACGACGATGATGAGGATGATGGTGCCGCAGCCCAGCCCCGACGCGGCGCTCACCGGCAGCGCGTCGGCGCGCTTGAACATGTCCTTCTTCGCGTCGAGCTTGAAGGCGGTGGCCACCGCGCCGCTGTCGATCTTGCTGCCCGCGGACCAGGTGAGCTCGTTGGCCGAGCGCTCCATCGACAGCAGCGCGCCGCCGCTGGCGAAGTCGCGGTTGAAGGTCTTCTGGCCGCGCTCGACCTGCCAGTAGAACTCGCCCGCCACGTAGGTGGTCTCGGCGTTGTAGGCGTACTGCTGCTGGTAGCGCTTGCCGAGGTAGGTGGCGCTCGTGCCGTTCTCGGCCATCACCGGCGCGCCGGTGGTCGGCTTGACCATGCTCCAGCCGTCCTCTGCGTCCACCAGGAAGCTGAAGCCGCGCTTGTTGTTGTAGAGCAGGTATTCGTCCCAGCCGAAGTGCTCGTCGTCGCCGGGCTCGCTGCCCATGCGGTGCTGGAAGCCCACCACCTGCCACTGCGCGCCCTGCAGCTGACCCATGCTGCCCAGCGCGATGAGCGGGCGCACGGGCTCGTCCTGCGTGGCGTGCTTGAGCTCGCCGCCGATGCCCTGCGACAGGTCGATGATGCTGTGGCACGAGCCGCAGGTGATGCTCTTGCTGTCGGCGAGGTTGACGGTGACGGGCGAGCCGCAGTTGGGGCAGTTGAAGCTGCGGCCTTTTTCGTCCTTGGCGGACTCGGCGCGCAGGCCGGTCAGCTGCAGGTCTTCCAGCTGTACCGAGCGGCCGAGGTAGGCGCTGGGCCTGGCGGTGCCGTAGTCGATGCTGAGCACCAGCCCGCGGTCGTTGCGCAGCTCGACCATCGCGAAGGGCCGGCCGAGCTCGGGCAGGTGCGGCAGCTCGCCCTGCGCCGAGGTCAGCGCCACCTGCTCGTTCGAGGTGACGGTGTAGCTCTGGCCGGCGAAGGCGCTGGTGGCGCCCACGCGAAGGTCGCCGGGCGGCGGCGCCGCGCGCTGCAGGTCGAAGGGCAGGGCGAGGACGTAGGCGCCGTTGTCCTCGCTGAGGATGGCGGTGCGGTCGCCGTCGAGCGCGGCGATCCATTCGGTCCAGCGGCCACCGGGGTAGGTGTACTGCAGCCGGCCGATCAGCGTGAAGGGCTTGTCCTGGATGCGGCCGGCGGCGAACAGCTGCAGCGGGCTGAAGTCGTCGAACAGCTCCGCCATCTTGCCGGTGCGCGCGAGCGTGTCGCCCTGGCGCACGACGGTGCTCTGGCAGTAGGGGCAGACCGCATGGGTCGACTGCGCCGAACGGAATTCGACCGGCGCTCCGCAGCCGGGGCAGGGCGCCCGGTAGTAGCGTTGGTTGCCGTTTTCCTCAGCCATGGCACGCGGCTGAAGACACGACGAACGAGGCGGGAGATACCGCGCAGCCGGCTATGCCGGGCTGCTGGCATCGCCCCCTGCAAGGGACGAGGGAGGGCGACACGAAGTGCGCGAAGCCTGGGGTCAGACCAGTTTCTTGAGCAGTTCGGCCTTCTTGGCGTCGAACTCTTCCTGGGTGAGGATGCCCTTGGTCTTGAGTTCGCCGAGCTTCTCGAGCGTGGTCATCACGTCGGCAGCGCTCACCACGGCCACCGACGGCTGCTGCTGCTGGGCTGCAGCGGCAGCCGCGACGTTGGGGCTCAGGCCCTGCGCGAGGTTCTGCGCCAGCACCTGGCCGAGCGCCACGCCCGCGCCAAGTCCCATCGCGTCGCCAGCGACACCGCCGCCGCCGGCCGCGCCCTCGGCGAACTTGGGAATCGCCTGCGCGGTCTGGTACTGCATGAACTTGCCCATGTCGTTGCCGACCATGCCCATGCCGATCTTCTGGTCGAGGATCTTCTGCAGCTCTTCGGGCAGCGAGACGTTCTGGACCGTGATGTTCTCGAGCTTGATGCCGATCTTCTCGAACTCGGGCACCAGCTGGGCGGCGAGCGCCTGCGCGAACTGGATCTGGTTGGCCGCGAGGTCGAGGAAGGGCACGCCGCTGGAGGCGATGGCGTTGCTGATGTTCTGCAGCACCAGGCCGCGCAGCTGGCCGTCGAGGTCGGCCACGGTGTAGGTGTCGCGCGTGCCGGAGATCTCGGTGTGGAAGGCCTTGGCATCGCCGATGCGGAAGGAGTAGTTGCCGAAGGCGCGCAGGCGCACGGCGCCGAAGTCCTTGTCGCGGATGGTGATCGGCTGGGGCGTGCCCCACTTCTGGTCGACCTGCTGGCGGGTGCTGAAGAAGTAGACGTCGCTCTTGAAGGGGGACTCGAACAGCTTGTCCCAGTTCTTCAGGTACGTGAGCACGGGCAGCGTCTGCGTCGTGAGCTTGTACATGCCGGGGCCGAACACGTCGGCCACCTTGCCCTCGTTGACGAAGACGGCGACCTGCGATTCGCGCACCGTGAGCGAGGCGCCGTTCTGGATTTCCATCTCCGCCATCGGGAAGCGCCAGGCCAGCGTGCCATCGCCGGTCTCGGTCCACTGGATGATGTCGATGAACTGCTTCTTGATGAAATCCATCAGGGCCATGGTCGGTCACTCCTCTTCAGGTTTTTCAGGTTTTGTCCGAACCGTGCATATTGCCACACAGCCCCGCGGAAACACCCGTGCTATTGGTCATGGGAGCCCCTGGCCATGCGGCCTAGGGCGTCATGCGCGAGGTCTACAATCGGCGCCCCCAGAAGAAGCGCCACCAGGAGCTACGGCACATGTCAGATTCGACCCCCTCGACCTCATCGACTCCCACGCCCGAAGACAAACGCGCAGAGCTGCGCCGTGCCGCCCTCGAGTACCACGAGTTTCCCGTTCCCGGCAAGATCGCCATCGCGGCGACGAAACAGATGGTCAACCAGCGCGACCTGTCGCTGGCCTATTCGCCCGGCGTGGCGGCTCCCTGCGAGGAGATCGTCAAGGACCCGGCCAACGCCTTCAAGTACACCTCCCGGGGCAACCTCGTGGCCGTCATCAGCAACGGCACCGCCGTGCTGGGCCTGGGCGACATCGGCCCGCTGGCCTCCAAGCCGGTGATGGAAGGCAAGGGCGTCCTCTTCAAGAAATTCGCGGGCGTCGACGTGTTCGACATCGAGATCGACGAGAAGGACCCGGCCAAGCTGGTGGACATCATCGCCTCGCTGGAGCCCACCTTCGGTGCCGTCAACCTGGAAGACATCAAGGCGCCCGACTGCTTCTACGTCGAGCGCGAGCTGCGCAAGCGCATGAAGATCCCGGTCTTCCACGACGACCAGCACGGCACGGCCATCACCGTGGCGGCCGCGATGGTCAACGGCCTGAAGGTGGCCGGCAAGAAGATCGAGGAAGTCAAGCTGGTCGCCTCCGGCGCGGGCGCCGCGGCGCTGGCCTGCCTGAACCTGCTGCTCAAGGTGGGCCTGAAGCGCGAGAACGTGTTCGTCACCGACCTGGCCGGCGTGGTCTACGAAGGCCGCACCGAGCTGATGGACGACGACAAGCGCCAGTTCATGCAGAAGACCGACGCGCGCACGCTCGGCGAGGTGATCGAGGGTGCCGACGTGTTCCTGGGCTTGTCGGCCGGCGGCGTGCTCAAGCCCGCCATGGTGGCCAAGATGGCCAAGCGCCCGGTGATCTTCGCGCTGGCCAACCCCAATCCCGAGATCGCTCCGGAAGACGCCCACGCGGTGCGCGACGACGTGATCATGGCCACGGGCCGCACCGACTATCCGAACCAGGTCAACAACGTCCTGTGCTTCCCGTACATCTTCCGCGGCGCGCTGGACTGCGGCGCGACGACGATCACCGACGAGATGGAGATCGCCGCGGTGCACGCCATCGCCGACCTGGCCCAGGCCGAGCAGAGCGAGCGCGTGGCCGCCGCCTACGTCGGTGAAAAGCTCAGCTTCGGCCCCGAATACCTGATCCCCAAGCCCTTCGACCCGCGCCTGATGATGAAGATCGCGCCGGCCGTGGCCAAGGCTGCCGAGGAAAGCGGCGTGGCGCAGCGTCCCATCAAGGACATGGACGCCTACCGCGACAAGCTGCAGAGCTTCGTCTACGCCTCGGGCACCACGATGAAGCCGATCTTCGACGCCGCCCGGCGCGCCAGCAAGAAGCGCGTGGCGTATTCGGAAGGCGAGGAAGAGCGCGTACTGCGCGCGGCCCAGATCGTGGTGGACGAGGGCGTGGCCCGCCCGACGCTGATCGGCCGGCCGGCCATCATCGCCCAGCGCATCGAGAAATTCGGCCTGCGCCTGAAGGAGGAGCTGGACTACGACGTGGTCAACGTCGAGCAGGACCACCGCTACCGCGAGTTCTGGCAGACCTACCACCGCATGACCGAGCGCAAGGGCGTGACGGTGCAGGTCGCCAAGATCGAGATGCGCCGGCGCCTGACGCTGATCGGCTCGATGCTGCTGCACAAGGGCGAGGTCGACGGCCTGATCTGCGGCACCTGGGGCACGACCGCCAACCACCTGCACTACATCGACCAGGTGATCGGCAAGCGCCCTGGCGGCTGCGAAAGCACCCCGCAGGACGTGCCGGTGTACGCCTGCATGAACGGCCTGCTGCTGCCCGATCGCCAGGTGTTCCTGGTCGACACGCACGTCAACTACGACCCCTCGCCCGAGGAACTGGCCGAGATCACCACCATGGCGGCCGAGGAAATGATGCGCTTCGGCCTGAAGCCGAAGGCTGCGCTGCTGTCGCACTCCAACTTCGGCACCAGCAACGGCCCCAGCGCCGTCAAGATGCGCCGCACGCTCGACCTGCTGCGCGTGCAGGCGCCCTGGCTCGAGGTGGACGGCGAAATGCACGGCGACGTGGCGCTCGACAGCAAGCAGCGCGCCGTCGTCATGCCCCACAGCGCGCTGGCGGGCGACGCCAACCTGCTGGTTTTCCCGAACATCGACGCGGCCAACATTTCCTACAACCTGCTCAAGACGGCGGCGGGCGGCAACATCGCCATCGGCCCGGTTCTGCTTGGTGCGGCCAAACCTGTGCATATTCTCACGGCGAGTGCAACTGTTCGGCGCATCGTGAACATGACAGCCTTGACAGTGGCGGACGCAAACGCCGAGAGATAAGCCCTCTGGCGAGAGTGGCCGCCAACTTGAAAAGCCATTCGATAGCCTCGCGACTGCTCAAACTTTGGGCAGTCGCTTGCTATTTTCGCCAGCGTGGTGCACACTCGCGGGCTTGAATTTGCGGGTTAACCCCGACGTTGATCGCCGATTCGACCCCCCGCTCTTTTCTTGTGGTGCCCCATGGCGGCTTACGCCTCGATCACGTCCTCTGTCACAAAGTTTGCGCTCACCAGTCTGATGCTGGTGGCGTTGACGACGGGGGCCGAGGCCCGCGGATGGTTCGGCGCCGGGAAGACCTCCGCCGATGAAACCATCGCACTGGCCGACCTGCCGGTGCAGGGCCAGCGGACCTACCAGGCCATCCTCGATGGCGGCCCCTTCCGGTATGACAAGGACGGCTCGGTGTTCGGCAATCGCGAACGTCTGTTGCCGCCCGCACGCCGTGGCCACTACCGTGAATACACGGTATCCACGCCCGGTTCTCGCGACCGCGGCGCACGGCGGATCGTCTGCGGCGGAGAGCGACGCACCGCGCCCGAGGCCTGCTGGTACACCGCAGACCACTACGCGAGCTTCAGACGGATTGCGCCATGAGCGATGAAAACGACCTGAGCGGCGCCTCGAAGCGCCCCGACGAAATGATGATGACTATGGAAAGACCAGCGGAGATGACCTTATCCCTTCGTGCCGTACGCCCGAACATCGTGCAATCGATCCGCGCGTTCCGCGTGAACGACCTGCAGGACGCAGCCAATGCGGCCGGCCAGCACTTCCTGTACGCCAACCTGGGCAACGCCCAGACCAAGCAGGACGTCCTCGACCTGATCGCGCAGCAGTTCACGTTCCCGGCCCACTTCGGGAAGAACTTCGACGCGCTGTACGACTGCATGACCGACCCTTTGCATAAATCGGGCCCGCAGCCGGGATTCGTCATCGTGCTGGAGCAGATTCCGGCCAACGCCAAGTTTGACAAGGAAGCCCGCGAGCAGCTGCTCGACATCTTCCGCGACGCCTCGGACTACTGGGGCGACCGCAAGGTCCCGTTCCGGTGCTTCTATTCTTTTCTGTAGCCCGTTCTGCATCCACCAGCCAAGCAGAACGGGCGAACGAGGCTCAACCGAACGTTGAAACCCTCGATGGCATCGAAGTGAACTCCACGGCAGCAGCCGAGCCGGCCGGCGAAAAGATGCCGACCGACAAACTGGTCGACGTCTCGCCGCTGGCGCTGCGCATGAGCAGCCCCTTCAACGCGGGCTATTGGCTCGCTGCCGCTTGATCGGGAAAAGTCGGCAAAGCTTGCCGGCAACGAGCAAATGAAAAAAGCGCGCCTGGGGCGCGCTTTTTTCATCGGGGTACGGCCTGGGCCAGCGCCACGTAGTCGGCCACCGGCACCTCCTCGGCCCGCCGCTGGGTGTCGAAGTCGCCGGAAAAACCGTGTTCCTCCAGCCACTTGCCCAGCGTGTGGCGCAGCAGCTTGCGGCGCTGGCTGAAGGCGACCTGCACGATTTCGCCCAGGCGTTGCTCGTCGACGGCCGGCGGCATCGCCAGCGGCACCATCCGCACCACGGCGCTGTCCACGCGCGGCGGCGGGTCGAAGCTCTCGGGCGGCACGAACAGCACGTTCTCCATCTTGTAGCGCCACTGCAGCATCACGCTCAGGCGGCTGTAGTCGGACGTGGCGGGCCTGGCCACCATGCGGTCGATCACTTCCTTCTGCAGCATGAAGTGCTGGTCGGCGACCAGGTGGGCGCAGCCCAGCAGATGGAACAGGATCGGCGTGGAGATGTTGTAGGGCAGGTTGCCCACCACGCGCAGCGGCTTGCCGGCCGGAAACCTCGCGGCCAGTTCGGCGAAGTCGACCTTGAGCACGTCGGATTCGACCACGTCGAGCTGCGGATGCTCGCGCAGGCGCTTCGCGAGGTCGCGGTCGAGCTCGATCACGGTGAGCCGGCCCAGCCGCTCCACCAGCGGCTGCGTCAGCGCGGCGAGCCCCGGGCCGATCTCGACCATGGCATCGCCGGGCTGCGGCGCGATCTCGCGCACGATCGCATCGATGATCCCGCCGTCGGACAGGAAGTGCTGGCCGAATCGCTTCCTGGCGATGTGCTGCGCCATACCGTCAGGCCGTCATCGATGTGAAAGCGAGCCGGCTCCCGCAAGGAAGCCGGGAAACCGACCCGAGGTGCGCGCAGCCTGGGCGCATGCCATCAGGACTGCGGCGGCTCACGGTATTCGACGTAGGCACGCGCGCGCACTTCCTGCACCCAGGTGGTGAAGGCTTCCTCGACGCGCTGTTCGCGCAGCGCGGCGCGTGCGGCTTCGCGCTGCTCCGACTGGCTCAGCTTGGAATCGCGGCGCGCCACCACCTGGATCAGGTGAACGCCGAAGCGCGAGACAACCGGGTCGCTGATCTGGCCGGGCGAGAGGCGGTCCATGGCTTCCTCGAACTCTGGCACGAACTGCCCGGGGCGCGACCAGCCGAGATCGCCGCCCTGCTTGGCGCTGCCGTCCTGCGAGTTGTCGCGCGCCAGTCCCGCGAAGTCTGCCGTGCCGGCCTGGATGCGGCGCTTGAACTCGGCCAGCTGCGCAACCGCCTGAGCGGTGGTGCGCTTGGGATCGTTGAGCAGCAGGATGTGGCGCACCTGGGTCTGGGTGACGGTGGCGTCGCCGGAACCGATCTGGGCCTTGGCCAGCACCTTCAGCACGTGGAAGCCGGCGCTCGAACGCACGGGCCCGGCGATGCCGTTCACGGCGGTCGACTGCGTGGCCTCGACGAACAGCGAGGGGTAGCGGTCGGCGCTTCGCATGCCGATGGCGCCGCCGTTGCCGCGGTCGGGCGAATCGGAGTTCTCGCGCACCAGCTTGGCGAAGTCTTCGCCGGCACGGGCGCGCTGCGCGATGTCCTGCGCCTTCTTCTGGGCGGCGGCCACCTGCGCGTCGGTGGCGTTCTCGGGAACGGCCACCAGCACCTGGGCGAGGTTGAGGTTCTCCAGCGCCACGTTCTTGACGGACTGGTTACGCTGATCGCGCAGGTACTCGTCGGCCTCGGCGTCGCTGACCTTGACCTTCGACTCGACCTCGCGGTCGCGCAGTCGGGTGAGCAGCAGCTGGTCGCGCAGGTCGTTGCGGAAGTCCTGCTGCGCGATGCCCTCGGCAGCCACGCGGCGGCGCAGCTCCACCAGGCTGATCTCGTTCTGGCGCGCCACGGTCTGCTCGGCCTGGTCGATGGCCACTTCGTCGACCTTGATGCCGTTTTCCTTCGCGAGCTGCAGCTGCGCGCGCTCGGTGATCAGGCGCTCGAGTACGAGCCGCGTGAGCTCGCCGCGGGGCACGCGCTCGGCGTCGGGGTTCTCCTTGATGAGCCGCGTCACGCGCGACTGCACGTCGGTGTTGGTGATCGGCTCGGAGTTGACCAGCGCGACGATGAATTCCGCCGAGCGCTGCACCGGGGCCGCCGCAGGAGCGGTGGACGGGCGCGCCGGCGGCGGACCCAGGCGCGGACCGGCGCGCATGATGTCCGTGATGCCGGTACCGGGACGATAGCCCTGGGCACCCGCCGTGGCGGCGATCGCCGCGAGGCAACCCAGGGTGATGATGGAACGGATGTTTTTCATGGCGTCGCTCGCTAGCTCAGTCGGAGTCAGTCGTCTCAGTCGTAGTTGGTGAAGCGGCTGGGCGCTTCGCCCGGTTGGCGCAGGGGTTCGTAGCGCTGGATGTTCTGCCGCAGCGTCTGCATGGGGCTCGAGCCGATGCTGGAGAAGCCGACGAATTCGAGCTGGAACATGATGCGCGTGTTCGCCGTCACCTGGCCGGTGGTGATGCGCTGCATCACCACGCGACCGATCCAGCAGCAGCCGTCGTACTCGAAGCCGAGCACGCCATCGGTGAGCTTCTTGTCCTGCAGGCTGTAGTTGAGCCGGCCGACCGCATACCAGCGCCCGCCACCCTGGCCCTTGCCGGGGCCGAGGTTCTTGCCCTTGTCGCCCCACAGGTCGTTCAGCGGCCACTGCCAGCCCACGTCGATCGACTTGTTGCCGTCGGTCGCGGTCGGGGTGCTGGGCGCCTGGTAGCGGAAGGCCGCACTCAGGTTGTGGTACGGCTCGGGGTTGTAGCGCGCGCTGATGGCCGAGCGCTCGGACCGGCGGGTGTCGGGGTTGTACTGGACCAGCGTGTCCAGGCTCCACTTGGGCGTCCAGTTGATCGTGGCGCCCAGCAGCAGGTCGCTCGCTCGGTCGGTCACCGGCGTGCCGCCCGGCAGCGTGACCTTCTGGTCGCTGAAGCGCAGGCGCTGCGCGATGCCGAAGCGCGCGGCCTCGACGCCGGTGTCCGGGTCGATCAGGCGGGAGGTCACGCCCAGCGTGAGCGCATTGGTGTCGGAAATGCGGTCGCCGCCCGAGAACGCGTTCTCGGTGTAGATGGTCGCAAAGCTGAAGTCGTTGGCTGCCGAGTCGTAGTTCGGCAGCATGCTCTGGTTGCGGTAGGGCGTGTACACGTAGTACGCGCGCGGCTCCAGCGTCTGGCGGAAGGCGCGGCCGAAATAGCTGGCGTCGCGTTCGAAGGTCATGCCGCTGTCGAGGCTGAAGGTCGGCACCACCCGGTTGCTGGACGTCGGGAAGAAGTACAGCGAACTCGGGTTGTAGACCTGTCCGTTGACGTACTGCACGCCATTGAGCGTGAGCTTCGGAATGTCGGCCTGCGGCAGGTAGTAGTTGTACGAAGCCGCGTTCAGGATCAGCTTCGGGATGACGTACGTGCTCGGCGTGATGAAGGGCCGGCTGATCGTCGCCACGGCCATGGCGCGGTCGCCGTCGGGCTGAGACTGCTGGTTGACGTCGTAGCCGAGCTGCGTCGACGAGAGCCTGTTCACGCGGAAACGCGTGTAGTCGAGGTTCAGCGCGACGTCGAAGCCGTGCCAGTCGTACTTGTTGTAGTTGGCCGTGATCTGCGGCATCCGGTCGTACGACGGCGTGATCGGTGACAGGTTGTACTGCAGGTTCTGGTACTTGAGCGTGCGGATCATGCCGCTCCAGTCGCCCTTGCCCCAGTTCAGCGAGGCGTCGTTCGGCAGCTGGCGCTGCGCGAGCGAGGGCGTGCGGGTGAAGTCGCGCCAGTAGTCGTCGTCGCTCACCCGGTTGATGGTGACGTTGGCCGAGAGCGAATCGAGGCCGAGCGCCTTGGCGTCGAAGTCCTGGTGGTGCGTGAGCCACAGGCCCCAGCGCCGGGTGTTCTTCGGCGGATTGGTCAGGCTGCCGGCCGTGATCTGCCCGTTGGCCAGCTGCTGGAGCTGGCTGGTGCGCAGCTCGTTGTAGCGGTCGCCCACGAGGCGGTCGCTGCCCATCAGGTCGAGGCGGATCTCGCCCTTGTATTGCTTCTCGAGGTAGCGGAACTCGTTGCTGAAGTTGACGCCGCGCTTGCTCATGATCGTCGGCGTGAACGTGGCGTCGCGGTTGGGCGCGATGTTCCAGTAGTACGGCTGCGCGATCTCCAGGCCGTTGATGTTGTCGATGCCGATGGTGGGCGGCAGCAGGCCGGTCTTGCGGTCGTTCGACAGCGGGAAGCTCACGCTCGGGATGGGCGGCGTGCTGATGCCCATGAAGCTCAGGCGCGCGTTCTTCGCCACGCCCTCGTTCTCCTCGGTGTCGGTGGTGATCGAGGTCGCGGTCAACAGCCAGGCGGGCATCCAGCCGGGGAAGTCCTCGCGGCGGCAGGTGGTGTAGGTGGCTTCGCGGGCGATGGAGACGTTGGCGTCGACGAAGTCGATGCGCTTGGCCTCGCCGTGCGCCTCGTTCGCGAGGAACTGGTAGCGCACGTTGTTGAAGAAGCCCTCGAAGGTCTCGAGCTTGAGCTGCAGCTCGGGGCCTTCATAGACGTTGCCGGCTTGGTTGACCCGCACGTTGCCGGTGGCCTTGGCGCGGTCGTCGGGCTGGTAGTACTCGAGCCGGTCGGCGGTGATGGACACCGCGCCGCGGCGCAGCGTGGCGTTGCCCTCGACCACGGTCTCGAGGTCGGGCCGGCCGGAGATGCGGTCGCCGGTGACCAGGCTGGGCATCTGGCCGCGGTCGGCGGGCGTCAGGGTCTCGGTGAGCTGCGGCGTGCGCTTCAGCGTGAGCGGGGCGTCGGCGAGATTGCCGGCCGTCTGGGCCGAGGCGCCGTGCACATGGATCAGCGCCAGCGACAGCACGGCCAGCGGCAGGGGCGGCATGCCCGGGCGCCGCGGACGCGGGGCGGCGACACGACGTCGGCTCATCAGGCCTCCCGCCCGGCCGTTCCGAGGAAAGCCGGCGACTCTCCCGAGGAGAGCAGCGAGCGCACAAGGTGCCAAGCGTGAGGGCTTTGGGTCGTAGGCATCGGTTCGGAACGAAAGGTCGTCGGGGGACGGCGCGGCAGGCCGGCGGGTTGCAGGGGCCGGTGGCGATCCGCATCGGCCGGAAGCCGGCCAAGGGGGATTGCCGCGCCAGGCGGATTTGTAGAATCGATTATCCATGACAGCACCCCCGCCCCCGGCCGCATTGGCCCCAAGCCGCCCCGCCGAAACCATTGCCTGGACGGATCCGCAGCGGGCCGAAGCGTTCCGCGGCTGGCTGGCGGCCGTCGCGCCGCGCCACGCGCTGCGGCCCGAAACCGTGAGGCTCGCCTCGGCCGACGCGAGCTTCCGCCGCTACTTCCGGCTCGACACCACCGACGCTGCCACCCCCACGCGCATCGTCATGGACGCCCCGCCCGACAAGGAAAACAGCGCCCCCTTCGTGCAGGTGGCCGGACTGATGGCCACGGCCGGCGTGCTGGCCCCCACGGTGCTCGAATGGGACGAGCCCAACGGCTTCCTGCTGCTGGACGACCTGGGCCGCCAGACCATGCTGGACGTGATCGATCCGACCCGCCCGGAGGCCGCCCGCCCGCTCTACGACCAGGCCATCGACGCTCTTGTCCGCTGGCAGCTTTCCTCCAGGCCCGGCGTGCTTCCCCCCTACGACCGGGCGCTGCTGGAGCGCGAACTGGCCCTCTTCCCCGAGTGGTACATCGGCCGCCACCGCGGCATCGCCGTCGAGGGCAAGCTGAAGGAGCGGCTCGAGCGCAGCTTCAAGCTGATCGTCGAGAGCAACCTCGCGTCGCCCAGCGTCTACGTGCACCGCGACTTCATGCCGCGCAACCTGATGGTGGATGCGACCCCCACGCCCGGCGGCGGCTCGGGAGCTGCACTCGGCGTGCTCGACTTCCAGGACGCGGTGTACGGCCCCATCACCTACGACATCGCCAGCCTGCTGCGCGACGCCTTCCTGAGCTGGGACGAGGAGTTCGTGCTCGACGTCACCATCCGCTACTGGCAGGCGGCGCGCAAGGCCGGGCTGCCGGTCGACGAGGACTTCGGCGCCTTCTACCGCGCGGTCGAGTGGATGGGCCTGCAGCGCCACCTGAAGGTCGCCGGCATCTTCGCGCGCCTCACGCTGCGCGACGGCAAGCCGCGCTACCTGGCCGACACGCCGCGCTTCATCGCCTACATCCGCGCCACCGCGAGCCGTTACTCGGAGCTGACGCCCCTGTCGCGCGTGATCGACGAGATCGAGGGCACCTCGGCCATCACGGGCTACGCCTACGGCCGTGTCTGAAGGCGAACTGAAAAAGCACCACCCTGCGGCGCCCGCGCAACGGCCGCTCGCAGCTATCGATTCCGTAGCATGCCGCGTTTCCATTGTTCAGTGCCGTTGAGCGCCGGCGCCAGCCTGGCGCTGCCGGCAGGCGCCGCGCGCCATGTGCAGGTGCTGCGGATGCAGCCGGGCGACGCGCTCACGCTGTTCGATGGCGCGGGCGGCGAGTACGCGGCCACGGTCGAGCGCATGGGCCGCAGCGACGTCTCGGTGACGGTCGGCGCGCACCTCGCCGTGGAGCGCGAAGCGCCGCGTGCGGTGCATCTCGCAGTCGGCATGCCGGCCAACGAGCGCATGGACTGGCTGGTCGAGAAGGCGACCGAGCTCGGCGTGGCGAGCATCCAGCCGCTGGCCACGGCCCACGGCGTGCTGCGCCTGGCCGGCGAGCGTGCCGAGAAGAAGCGTGCGCACTGGGAAGCCATCGCCGTCGCGGCCTGCGAGCAATGCGGCCGCAACCGCGTGCCGGCGATCCATCCGGTGCAGCCTTTCGCGGCCTGGCTCGAAACCCAGCGCGAGCCGGCCGTGCGCCTGGTGCTGAGCCTGGCCGAGGGCACGCGCGGCATCGCGGCCATCGCCCCGGGCGACCAGGGCGCGACCGTGCTGAGCGGCCCCGAAGGCGGCCTGAGCGCCGCAGAGGAGCAGCAGGCCATCGCCCGAGGCTTCGCTCCCGTCACCCTCGGCGCGAGGGTGCTGCGTGCCGAGACGGCGGCGCTGGCCGCGCTGGTGGCCTTGGCCGGCCTCTAGGCGGGCGAACGGTCAGGCGGAGCGCCGCCGGCGTGCCGGTGGGTGTTTTCCGCAACGCGCGCCTGGACAGCCTGAGAAACAATCGTTACTTCTTTAAGACAAAAGAAGGACTCCCGCGCCCATGTTCAAGTTGCCCGGCCTGCTGCGCCTCGCCCCTCTGACACTTGCCGCGACGCTGCTTTGCGCGGCTCAAGGCGCGCTCGCCCAGCCCCAGGCCGTCGCCCCGACGCCCGCTCAGGTCAGCCCCGAGATCGACCAGGCTTTCACCCAGCTGATGGCGTCCCCCGCCATCCAGAAGCTGCTGGACGCGGTCAGGGCCGACCACGACCGCTCGATCGAAGACCTGAAGATGCTCACCGAGATCGAGGCCCCGCCGTTCAAGGAGCACCGGCGCGCCGAAGCTTTTCTCGCCCGCATGAAGGCGCTCGGGCTGACGAGCGCGAAGATCGACGCCGAAGGCAATGTGGTCGGCCTGCGCAGGGGCACGGGCAACGGGCCCAAGCTGCTGATCTCGGCCCATCTCGACACCGTGTTCCCCGCCGGCACCGACGTGAAGGTCAAGGAGCGCGACGGCCGGCTCCATGCGCCGGGCATCGCCGACGACACGCGCGGCCTCGCGGTGCTGCTCTCGTGGCTCAAGGTGCTCAACGACAACAGGATCCAGACCGTGGGCGACCTGATGTTCGTCGCCAACGTGGGGGAGGAAGAACTCGGCAACCTGCGCGGCATGAAGGCGATCTTCCGCGACCACCTCGACATCGACGGCATGGTGGGGCTCGAGCCTTCGGCGCCCGGCTCGGTGCTGGTGCTGGGCACCGCGAGCCACCGCTACGAGGTCACTTTCCAGGGGCCCGGCGGGCACAGCTTCGGCGCCTTCGGGCAGGTGCCCAGCGCGATCCACGGCATGGGCCGCGCCATCGCGAAGATCGCCGACATCCGCACGCCGAGTTTCCCGAAGACGACGTTCACCGTCGGCACCGTGAGCGGCGGCACGTCGGTGAACACCATCGCGCCCGATGCGCGCATGGCCATCGACATCCGTTCGGACGACATGGCCTCGCTGCTGGAGACCGAGAAGAAGATCCTTGCGGCCATCGACGAGGCCGTGGTCGAGGAGAACAGACGCTGGAACGTCAGCACGCTGAGCGTGAGCACCAAGCTCATCGGCGAGCGCCCCGGAGGCCGTACGCCGCCCGACTCGCCGATCGTCGAAGCCGCGATCCGCTCGAACGCCGCCTTCGGCAACAGGACGCTGCTGCGCGGCGGCAGCACCGACGCCAACGTGCCGATCTCGCTGGGCGTGCCGGCGATCATCGTGGGCGGCGGAGGAAGGGCCTCGGGATTCCATTCGCTGAGCGAGTCCATTGACATGACAGATGCGTGGAAAGGCGCGCAGAATTCGCTCGTCACCGTGCTCGGCCTGGTGGGCGTGCAGGGAGTCAGCCCCGCGCTGCTCGCCAAACGGACGGCACGTACCAAGTAATTTGTCACGTTGCCGGTTCGAAAGTGGCGTGGCACTTTCGACTTACGGTCCGCGGCATTTAACAATGTTGGCGGTTCTGTCACACACCAAGGAAACAGCCATGGGATTGCTCGATTCGGTACTCGGCCAGGTGCTCGGAGGCGCTGCGCAACAGCAGCAGCCGCAAGGTGGAGGCCTCGGCGGTCTGGGTGATCTGGGCGGCCTGGCCGGCGCGCTGGGCGGCCTGCTCGCCAACAACGGCAGCGTGGGCGGCCTGGGTGGCCTGGTCTCGAAGTTCGAGCAGGCCGGCATGGGCGACGTCATCGGCTCGTGGATCGGCAAGGGAGAAAACCAGCCCGTCACCGGCGACCAGCTGCAGAACGCGCTGGGCAGCGACACCATCGCGAGCATCGCATCCAAGCTCGGCATCAATGCGCAGACGCTCCTGCCGATGCTGGCCACCATGCTGCCGGCGCTCATCGACCAGCTCACGCCCCACGGCAAGGTCCCCGACCAGGGGCTGGGCAACCATGACGACCTGCTGGGCTCGCTCAGCGGTCTGCTGCAAGGCAAGCAGTCCTGAACCGGACTGCCTTCTCCAGCGTTCGAGCGCCCGCGAGGGCGCTTTTTTTTGGCCCGCGCGTGTTGGCCGACAATCCCTGCGGCATCAACGGAGAGCAATGGCATGGCGGGCAGTCGCAAGTCGAAGGGAGAAGACGAGAAGAAAGAGGGCGGCCTCGACGCGCGGCCCGACGGCAAGGTGCGGTGGTCCAAGAGCATGCGCGAGGCGCTCGCGCGGTTCAACGACCGGCCCTGCGGCCAGTGCGGCGGCTCGCTCTCCGACGAGCGCAGCCTGGCCGACAGCCTCGACTTCTTCCGCCGCCACCGCTCCAGCTTTTATCCCCCGCGCGCCGCGCGGCTGCGCATGCTCGAGATGCATGGCGCCGCGGCAGCCGAGCTGCTCTTCGAGCCCTCGCCGCACAAGGAAGCCGTCACCGACCTGCTGGCCATCCATGACGCGGAGGTGGTGCGCTTCTTCGTCGCGCAGGTCAAGCAGATCGACTGCAAGAACGCGCTGGTGAAGCAGGCGGCTCGCTGGCCGCTCTTCGTGCTGCGCGAACTGCTGTCGGCGAACCCGGCGCGGCACCAGGCCGGGGCCGCGCTGATCCTGGAGCTGCTCGCGGCGAACCCCGAATGGCAGAAGCCGCTCGAGGCCTCCTGCGACGAGGCGCAGCGCAAGACGCTCGCGCGCCTGCAGGAAGACGGCTCTCCCGGCGTGGCCGACGCATCCGCCGACGACTGGCCCGCGCTGCTGCGCCGCCCGCCATGGAAGAACCGGCAGGCGCTGCCCGTCATCCCGGTGCTGGCGCTGCAGCCGCTGCCACCGACAGCGCGGCTGCATTGGGCCGACCTGCAGCCGCCGCAGTACCTGCAGGCCACGGGTGACCTGTCCGACTGGCTGGCGCGCGAGGTGCGCGTCTCGCGCGATCGTTCGAACCAGTGGATGACCGAGTTCCCGCGCCACCAGCCCAATGCGCCGGATGCCATCCGCGAAGGCGGCAGCGTGCACAAGGCGCTGTGGATGCTGGGCCTGCGCCCCGAACTCGTCGACGACGTGGCCGCCGGGCGCCGCGAGATCGCCGGACCCGAGGATTTCGGCTCGCTCCCGGGCACGCGCTGGGGCGTGGCCGAATACATCTGGCAGCTGCCCGCGCCGCTGGCCGTGGCGGCGTTCACGCACGGGCCGGCCGTCGATCACTTCATGGGCGACGTGGCGCGCGTGCGGCCCATCCTCCACGCCCTCGGCGCGGACGCGCTGCCGGGGCTGCCGCGCTTCCTCAAGCAGGGCTCGCGCGCGATGTTCGAGCTGGCGTCGGTCATCGAGTGGGACCCGCTCGCCGGCTGGATCGCCAGGGGCTTCCACACCAACCGCTGGGTGCGACGCGAGGCGGCCGCATGGCTGGAACGCTACCCCGACACCGCCGCGCGCGGCCTCGTCCCCATCGCGCTGGGCGAGCCCGGCGCCGCGCATGAATCGGCACAGGCCGCGTTGCGCTGGCTGCACGACAACGGCCATGCCGATGCGGTCCGCAAGCAGGCACGGGCCTACGGCGCCGAAGCCGCCGACGCAGTGGCGCAGCTGCTGTCCATCGCGCCCGAGGACGTGCTGCCCGACAGCCTGCCCGCGGTGCCGAAGACGCTGCCGCTGCCGACGCTGCCCCGGCTGATCCTCGCCAAGGACGGCCTCGCGCTGCCGCAGGCCGTGGTGCCCGACGTGCTGATGGCGATGATGCTTGGCAAGGCCGACGCGCCCTATCCGGGGCTCGCCGGGCTGCTGGAGGCGATCACGCCCGACTCGCTGGCACGCTTCGGCCGCGCGCTGCTGGCCTGGTGGATCGGCAACGGCCGCCCGAGCAAGGAACGCTGGATGTTCGCGCTGCAGGGCCGCCTGGGCGACGGCGAGACCGCGCGCCAGCTCTACGGCCTGCTGCGCCAGTGGCGCGCCGCCCTCGACCGCGTGCGCGCCTACGACGCGATGGCCATGCTCGGCGAGATCGGCAGCGACGCCGCGCTGATGCACCTGGCCGAACTCTCGCGCCAGACCCGCTACGACGACCTGCGCACCCGCGCCGACCGCATGCTCGGCGAAGTGGCCGAACAGCGCGGCCTGAGCCTAGACCAGCTGGCCGACCGCACCGTGCCCGAGCTCGGCCTCGATGTCCGCGCGCGCCTCACCCTGGACTTCGGCTCGCGCAGCTTCGAGGTGCGCATGGACGACAGCTTCCAGCCCGTCGTCCACGATGCGAAGGGCAAGGCGCTCAAGACGCTGCCCAAGGCCGGCGCGAACGACGACCCCGGCAAGGCGGCCGCCGCAACGACCCAGCTCAAGGAACTGCGCAAGCTCGCGAAGACCGTCGCCACCACGCAGATCAGGCGGCTCGAAGCCGCGATGTGCGCGCAGCGCCGCTGGAGCCCCGACGAATTCATGCCCTTCTTCGCCAACCATCCGGTGCTGCGCGTGTTCAGCCGGCCGCTGGTCTGGGGCCTGTTCGATGCCGCCGACAGGCTGCAGGGCACGTTCCGCGTCACGGCGGAAGGCGAGCTGGCCGACCTGAACGACGACCCGGTGAAGCTGGCGGAGAACGCGCGCATCGGCCTGCCGCATCCGCTGGACTTCGCAGCGCTCGATGCCTCGCTCGCCGCCGCATGGGGCCAGGTGCTGGCCGACTACGAGCTGCTGCAGCCCTTCGAGCAGCTCTCGCGCCAGTCCTTCGTGCTCGACGATGCGCTGCGCGCCGGCCGCGAGCTGCCGCAGTGGGCCGGCCGCGCGGTGTCGAACGCCGCGCTCATGGGCCTGGAGACGCGCGGCTGGGTGCGCGAGATCGGCGACGGCGGCATGGTCAACGCCTTCAACAAGGGCGTGCCCGGAGAAGGCCAGGTCCGCCTGCAGCTGGAGGAAGGCTGGTTCGTGCAGGACAGCCCCGACGGCAAGGCGCTCCAGACCGTGCTCGGCGTGGCGCTCACCGGCACCGAGCGCACGCTGGGCGACCTGCCCGCCATCGCCTTCAGCGAGATCGAGCGCGACCTGCAGCGCGCGATACGAGAGACCGCACCATGAACCGCAACCTCTGGCTGCTCGCCATCTGCCAGGGACTGCTGCTGACGAACAACGTCACCTTCATCGCCATCAACGGCCTGGTGGGCCTGGCCATCGCGCCGCGCGGCTGGATGGCCACGCTGCCGGTGATGAGCTACGTGATCGGCGGCGCGCTCTCCACCGGGCTGGTGGCGCGCACGCAGCAGCGCTTCGGCCGGCGCGGCTCGTTCCAGACCGGTCTGGCTGTGGCGCTGGTGTCGGCGCTGCTGTGCTGCTTCGCGGCCGTCACCAGGAACTTCTGGCTGCTGTGCTTCGCCACCGTCATCGCGGGCTACTACAACGCCAACGCGGGGCTCTACCGCTTCGCCGCGGCCGAACTGGCGGCGCCGGAATGGCGCGAGAAGGCGGTGTCGATGGTGATGGCCGGCGGGCTGATCGGCGCCGTGGCCGGGCCCAACCTCGCCAAGGCCACGCGCGAGGCCTTCGCCGTGCCTTTCGCGGGCGCCTACATCGCGCTCGCCGCGGTGGCGCTGCTGTCGATGGTGGTGATGCACTTCATCGAATTCCCGCCGGCGCCCGCGCGCAAGGAATCGGGCGGCGGACGCTCGCTGTCGGAGATCGCGCGCCAGCCCGTGTTCATCGTGGCGGCCGCAGCCGGCGCACTGGGCTATGGCGTCATGAACCTGCTGATGGCCGCGACGCCGATCGCGATGCAGATCTGCAGCCTGCCCTTCTCCGACGCCGCGCTGGTGCTCGAATGGCACGTGATCGGCATGTTCGCGCCGGGCTTCTTCACCGGCCACCTGATCCGCCGCTTCGGCGCGCTGCCGGTGATGGGCGCGGGGCTGCTGCTGAACCTCGGCTGCATCGCCGTCGCGCTCTCGGGCGTGGAACTGCATCACTTCATCGTGGCGCTGTTCCTGCTGGGCGTGGGCTGGAATTTCCTGTTCACCGGCAGCACCACGCTCTCGCTCACCGCCTACGCGCCCGAGGAGCGCGACCGCGCCCAGGGCGCGCTCAACTTCTGCGTGTTCGCCACGCTGGCGCTGACCTCGTTCGCCTCGGGCGTGCTGGTGACCACGCAGGGCTGGCAACTGCTGAACGTCGGCTCGCTGGTGCCGGTGGTGCTGACCGGTGCGGCGCTGCTCTGGCTGGCGCGCCGCAAGCGCGCCGTCAGATCCGCGGCGGAAAGCGCCGGTTGAGCCAGCGCTGCAGGGCCTCGAAGACCGGCTCGGCTTCGAGCTCGTTGAAGATCTCGTGGTACAGGCTGTCGAAGCAGTGCGCCTCGACCTTGCCGCCGGGCGCCGCCGCCGAGGCGAAGGCGCGGCTGGCCGCGGGGCGCACGAGGCGGTCGTCGCCCGCGTAGAGCAGCAGCGTCGGCACGGGCCAGTCCGTGGCCTGCTGCAGCACGATCTGCCCCTCGTACGCGAGGAAGCGCGCGAGGCGCCCGCCGATGCGGTCGTGCGTGAGCGGGTCGTCGCGGTAGGCCTGCACCACGGCCGGATCGTGCGAGAGGAAGTTGTCGTCCAGGCCGTTGCCCACGCGCAGCCCGGGCGCAATGCGCGGCAGCACCGCGAGCAGCATCTTCTGGAAGCCGCTCAGCCCCGGGTCGAGCCCCGGCGAGGAGAGCACCAGCGCATCGACCTGCCGCACGCCGCGCGCGACCAGGCTCGCCGCCACCAGGCCGCCGAGGCTGTGGCCCAGCAGCACCAGCGGCAGGCCGGGGTTCTCGCGGCGCGCGTCGTCGATGACCAGCGCGAGGTCATCCACCAGCCGCAGCTCGCTCGGCAGGCCGCCGCGCGGGCCGCTGGATTCGCCGTGCCCGTAGTGGTCGTGCGCCCACACCGCGAAGCCCCATTCGTGCAGGTACTCGGCCAGGCCGTGGTAGCGGCCCGCATGCTCGCCGAGCCCGTGGACCACGACGACCACGGCGCGCGCCGGGCCGGGCGCGGGCAGCCGGCGCAATGCGAGCGTCTCGCCGCCGGGCGTGGACAGCGAAACGCGCTGCAGCAGAGGCAGCGCCTCGCTCAAGCGGCCACCGGCTCCGATGCTGCTGCGCGGTGCGCGGCCGGCAATGCGGCGATCACTTCGGCCACGGCAGCAGTGAGCTTCTTGGCATAGGGCACGTGCAGGAACTCGTTGGGGCCGTGCGCATTGCTCTTCGGGCCGAGCACGCCGCAGACCATCATCTGCGCCTTCGGGAAGCCGGCACTGAGCATGTTCATCAGCGGGATGGTGCCGCCCTGGCCGATGTAGCCGCAGGAAGCGCCGAAGTGCGCCTTCGAGGCCTTGTTGAGCGCGTCCTCGAACCATGGCGTGATGGTGGGTGCGTTCCAGCCGGTGGCGCCGCCGTTGCTCTCGAAGGTGACGCGGGCCTGGTAGGGCGCGTTGTCCTCCAGCAGCGTCTTGAGGTTCTGCACGGCCTCGGCCGCGTCCACCAGCGGGGGCAGGCGCAGCGACAGCTTGAAGGCGGTGTAGGGGCGCAGCACGTTGCCCGCGTCCTTCAGCGCCGGGAAGCCTTCGGCACCGGTCACCGACAGCGTGGGCTTCCAGGTGCGGTTGAGCAGCGCCTCGACCGGGTCGGTGGTGGTGGGCAGCGCGAACACGGTCGAGCCGCCGCAGTCGTAGTGCGCCCACGGGAAGCGCTTGTAGACCTCCTCACCGAGGATGGCGGCGGTGGCCTTGGCCTGCGCGAGGCGGTCGGCGGGCACTTCGCAGTGGAAGCTCGCGGGCAGCAGGCGGCCGGTGGCGCTGTCCTCGAGCCTGTCGAGCACCTGCCGCATGATGCGGAAGCTGGAGGGCACGAGGCCCGAGGCGTCACCCGAGTGGATGCCCTCGGTCAGCACCTCGACCTTGAGCGTGCCGCTGGCCATGCCGCGCAGCGACGTGGTGAGCCACAGCTGGTCGTAGTTGCCGGCGCCGGAGTCGAGGCAGATCACGAGCTCGACGTTGCCCAGGCGCGGGCGCAGCGCGTCGACGTAGGGCAGCAGGTCGTAGGAGCCGCTTTCCTCGCAGGTCTCGATCAGGCCGACGATGCGCGGATGCGCCGCGCCCTGGTTCTTGAGCGCCTGCAGCGCGGCGATGCTGGCGTACACCGCGTAGCCGTCGTCGGCACCGCCGCGGCCGTAGAGCAGGCCGTTCTCGTACTTGGGCGTCCAGGGGCCGAGGTCGTTGCGCCAGCCGGTGAACTCGGGCTGCTTGTCGAGATGGCCGTACATCAGCACGGTCTCGCCCATGTCGGTGCCGGTGGCCGGCACTTCGAAGAACAGCACCGGGGTGCGGCCCTCCAGGCGCACGATCTCGAGCTTCAGGCCCTCCACCTTCTGCGCCTCGACCCACGCGGCGGCGTTGCGCAGCACCGTCTCGAGATAGCCGTTGGCCGACCAGTCCTTGTCGAAGCCGGGCGACTTCGCGGGGATGCCGATGTAGTCGGTGAGTTGCTTGAGGATGTCGCCGTCCCATTGGGCGGTGACGTCGGACAGGGCGCGCTCGGCGTCGAGCGTGCCGGCGGGCATTTCGCGGTGCAGGGGGGCGTTCATCGGTGGGTTCTCCGCGGGTGACGAAAGAAAGGACGCATTTTGCGCCTTGGAGCGACCGCGCGTAGAGTGCGGGCGATCTCAACCCGGAGGGCCACGTGAGCAAGGCAAACATCAAGGTGGGCATCGGCGGCTGGACCTACGAGCCCTGGCGCGACAACTTCTATCCCAAGGGGCTCGCGCACGCGAAGGAACTCAACTACGCGAGCCGCAAGGTCAGCGCCATCGAGATCAACGGCACCTACTACAGCACCTTCAAGCCCGAGACCTTCCGCAAGTGGCGCGACGACACGCCCGACGACTTCATCTTCTCGATGAAGGCCTCGCGCTTCGCGACCAACCGCAAGCTGCTGTCGGGCGCGGGCGACTCCATCAAGCGCTTCATCGACAGCGGCGTGGCCGAGCTCGGCGACAAGCTCGGGCCGATCGTGTGGCAGTTCATGCCGACCAAGCAGTTCGACGCGGAGGACTTCGAGGCTTTTCTCGCGCTGCTGCCGAAGAAGGAGGGCAGCCGCGCGCTGCGCCACGTGATGGACGTGCGGCACGAGAGCTTCATCGTGCCCGCCTACAAGGCGCTCGCGAAGAAGTACAAGGTGTCGACGGTGTTCACCGACGCCGACAAGTTTCCGTCCTTCGAAGAGCCCGAGGGCGACATCGCCTACGCGCGGCTGATGATGGCCGACGCCAAGCTGAAGCTGGGTTATGCGCCGAAGGCCCTCGACACATGGGCCGAGCGCGCGCAGGGGTGGGCCACGTCGCCGAAGAAGCGCGACGTGTTCGTCTACTTCATCAACGGCGCAAAGGAAAAGGCACCGGCTGCTGCCGGTGCCTTGCTGGAGCGTCTTGGATGGACCGCGCCTGCCACGTGAAAGGCGCCCGTGGGCGCCTCCGGGCCGCTCCCCAGGCGATCCGCGCCATCCCCCTCGAGGGATGGATTTACACGCAGCGAAGCGAAGTGAAAAGCCGGGGGACCGACTTCAGGCCGCAGCCTGCAGCGAGGGCTTGGCGGCGCCGAAGCTGATCTCGCCGGAGATCTGGCCGCCTTCCTCGATCACGATCTTGCCGTAGCGGATCTTGCCCGTGACCTTGCCGGTCGAGTGGATGACGAGCTTCTCGCGCACGGTGAGGCTGCCGTCGAACACGCCGCGGATCTCGGCGATGTCGATCTCGGCGGAGCCCTTGAACGCGCCCTGTTCGGCGATCTGCATCAGGCGCGAGTCCATGGTGGCTTCGACCAGGCCTTCGACCACGAGCGTGTCGCAATCGGTGATCTCCACGCCCTTGAGCTTGATGTTGGGACCGACGGTCAGCTTGCTGCCGCCTTCCTTGGCCGGCGCGGTCGCGGGAGTGTTCAGGCCGCCTTGCTGTGCGGTGAGCGAAGAAGGATTGACGGGGCTTCCGGAGAGGTTGGTGCCCGAGCCGACGAGCGGCGCGGGGCGCGATGTCAACGAATCGGTGTCACGATCACGCTTGCCGAAGAAGGGGGACTGTGTAGCCAAAGGGGAGCTCCTCATGAAAGGGACTATCGTAAGAACGCACTCACGGCCTGCGGCACTTCATTGCGCAAGAAGCGTAACTGAATAAGTCGATCGCGCGCATGACAATGTGGCGCCATGACCCGCCAGAACACCGCAGCCGACGCCACGCCTTCCACCATGCCCGCATCGCGCGCCATGTCGGCCTCTTCGGACTCGCGCTTCGACAAGCCCGCGCACGGCTGGCGGCGCACGCTCTTCACGGTGATCTTCGAGGCCGACACGCGCGCAGGGCTGTGGTTCGACCTCGCGCTGATCGCGGTGATCGTGGCGAGCGTGCTCGTGGTGATCCTCGACAGCGTGCAGTCCATCCGCGAGCAGTGGCGCTCGGTGTTCAACGTGCTCGAATGGGTGTTCACGGCGCTCTTCACGCTGGAGTACATCGCACGGCTGAGCTGCGTGAACAGGCCGCTGCGCTACGCGACGAGCTTCTACGGCGTGATCGACCTGCTCGCGCTGCTGCCGACCTTCCTCGTGGTCTTCGCGCCGGAGATGGGGCTGGGCTATCTCATCGACGTGCGCATCCTGCGACTGCTGCGCGTGTTCCGCATCTTCAAACTATCGCGCTACTCGGTCGAGTACCGCGCGCTGGTCTCGGCGGTGGCGGCGAGCCGGCGGAAGATCACCGTGTTCGTCGGCTTCGTGATGCTCGTGGTGCTGGTGATGGGCACGCTGATGTACGTGGTCGAGGGGCCGCAGCACGGCTTCACCAGCATTCCGGTGGCGGTCTACTGGGCGATCTCGACGATGGCCACCGTGGGCTTCGGCGACCTCGTGCCCAAGACCGACCTCGGCCGCGCGATCGCCTCGGTGATGATGCTGGTGGGCTGGGGCGTGCTCGCGGTGCCGACCGGCATCGTGACCGCCGAGATGGCGCGGCGCGGGAGCGACGACGAACCGGCCGTCCTGCCGGTGGCGCAGCGCGGCGTTCTCGCGATGGTCGAGCCGGCACCCGCGGTCCCGGCGAAGAGGCTCACTCCTGCGGCCAGACGACGCGCCCTTGCGCAGCATCGCCGAGGCGCGCGATGAAGGCGTCGGCCTCGGGCTCCGGCAGCGAGAAGGCGAAGGCCACGTCGTCGCCGTGCTGCACGCCCTCGAGCACCGCGCCCGCGGCAGCGAGCTCGCGCCGCACCAGCCCTTCGAGCGCATAGGGCACCGAGCAGCGCAGGCTGCGCTGGCGCAGGAGCGGCACCAGCGTGGCGCCGAGCAGGGCCTGCGCGACCGCATCGGTGTAGGCCCGCACGAGCCCGCCCGCGCCCAGCTTCACGCCGCCGAAGTAGCGCACCACGGTCGCGAGCGCACCCTCGACCTGCTGGTGGCGCAGCACTTCCAGCATCGGACGTCCTGCGGTGCCGCCGGGCTCGCCGTCGTCGTTCGCGGCCGACTGCCCGCCCGCCATGAGGGCCCAGCACACGTGCGCCGCCGCGGGATGCTCGGCACGCAGCGAGGCGACCACGGCCAGTGCCGCCGCGCGGTCGGCCACCGGCTGCACGCAGCCGATGAAACGGCTCTTCTTGATGACGAGCTCGCTGTGGACCGGCTGTGCGAGCGTAAAGCTCATCGCGCTATCAGCCGCCGCCGCGCTCGAACTTGAAGGCGGCCGTGCTGGCGCGCGCGTTGGGCAGCCAGCGCACGTCGCGGCCGTTCTGCAGCCCGAAGGCGTCGAGGATGCGAAGGTTGTTCTTGCCGGCCAGCACCTCGAAGTCCTTGAAGGTGCCGACGCGGATGTTGGGCGTGTCGTACCACTGGTAGGGCAGGCGGCGCGTGACGGGCATGCGCCCGCGCGCCACGCTCAGGCGGTTGGGCCAATGCGCGAAGTTGGGGAAGGCGACGATGCCGATGCGGCCCACGCGCGCTGTCTCGCGCAGCATGACCTCCGCATTGCGCAGGTGCTGCAGCGTGTCGATCTGCAGCACCACGTCGAACGAGGCGTCGTCGAACATCGCGAGGCCTTCGTCGAGGTTGAGCTGGATCACGTCGACGCCGCGGCGGATGCACTGCAGCACGTTGCCGTCGGCGATCTCCACGCCGTAGCCGGTGCAGCCGCGCTCGCGCTGCAGCAGGTCGAGCAGGGCGCCGTCGCCGCAGCCGAGGTCAAGCACGCGCGAGCCCTGCGGCACGAGCTCCGCGATGAGTCTTTGGTGTTCGAGGTCGCTCATTGCTGGAACTCCTTGGCGACACGCTCGAAGTAGGAGCGCACCACGCCCATGTAGCGCACGTCGTCGAGAAGGAAGGCGTCGTGGCCATGCGGCGCGTCGATCTCGGCGTAGCTCACGTTGCGGCTGTTGTCGAGCAGCGCCTTGACGATCTCGCGGCTGCGCGCGGGCGAGAAGCGCCAGTCGGTCTTGAAGCTCACGAGCAGGAACTTGGCGCGCGCCTGGGCCAGCGCGGCGCTGAGCTTGCCGCCGTGGTTGCGCGCGGGGTCGAAGTAGTCGAGCGCGCGGGTGATCAGAAGGTAGGTGTTGGCGTCGAAGTACTCGCTGAACTTGTCGCCCTGGTAGCGCAGGTAGCTCTCGATCTGGAACTCGACGTCCTGCGTGGAGTAGCGGTAGTCCGCGCCTGCCGCCTCGCCTTCCACCGCGCTGCGCAGGATGCGGCCGAACTTGGCGTTCATCACGTCGTCGCTGAGGTAGGTGATGTGGCCGATCATCCGCGCGATGCGCAGGCCGCGCTTGGGCACCACGCCATGTTCGTAGAAATGGCCGCCGTGGAAATCGGGGTCGGTCACGATGGCGCGGCGCGCCACTTCGTTGAACGCGATGTTCTCGGCCGTGAGGTTGGGGGCGCTGGCCACCACCACGGCGTGGCGCACGCGCTCGGGATACTGCAGCGTCCACGAAAGGGCCTGCATGCCGCCGAGGCTGCCGCCCATCACGGCGGCGAGCGTCTCGATGCCGAGCGCGTCGAGCAGCGCGGCCTGGGCGTCGACCCAGTCCTCGACCGTCACCACGGGGAAGTCGGCGCCGTATACACGGCCCGTGGCGGGGTTGACGTGCATGGGGCCGGTCGAGCCGAAGCAGGAGCCGAGGTTGTTGACGCCGATCACGAAGAAGCGGTCGGTGTCGACCGGCTTGCCCGGACCCACCATGTTGTCCCACCAGCCCTCGGAGCGGGCCTGCCCCTGGTAGACGCCGGCGACGTGGTGCGATGCGTTGAGCGCGTGGCACACGAGCACGGCGTTGCTGCGATCGGCGTTCAGGGTGCCGTAGGTTTCGTAGGCGAGCGTGTAGTCGCTGATCGATGCGCCGCTACGCAGGGCCAGCGGGCCTGCGAACTGCATCGACTGCGGAGTGACGACCAAAGGTGGCGACGAAGACATGAATGAAAAAACCCGGCCTCGCCAAAAACGAGCCGGGTTGTTCGCCAACTGACTGTCTTTAGCTGCATTTATCAAGCGCCCGCAAGCTGAAGCAAATCGGCGCAGAGAGAGTATATCCCCCAGGCTTCGCGCACTGCGTGTCGCTTCGCCTACCCCCTTGTGAAGGGGGCAACACCTGCGGCCCGGCAAAGCCGGTTCCGCGGTGTTCCTGGGAGGGGGACGGTGTTTTTTATATGCCGACGATCATGAGAACGCCGAGCACCAGGAAGATCGCTGCCGAGATGCCGTGCACGAGCTTGATCGGCACACGCCGCACGATCTTCTCGCCGAGCCACACCACAGGCGCGTTCGCCAGCATCATGCCCAGCGTTGTGCCCACGACCACCCAGAAGTAGTCGTGCGTGAAGCGGGCGGCGAGCATGACGGTGGCGATCTGGGTCTTGTCGCCCATCTCGGCGAGGAAGAACGCGACGACCGTGGTGCCGAAGACGCCGAACTTCGATGCACCGGGGGCGTCATCGTCGTCGAGCTTGTCGGGGATCAGCATCCAGACGGCCATCGCGATGAACGAGCCGCCCAGTATCCAGCGCAGCACCTCGGGTCCGAGCCAGCGCGTGAGGTAGTTGCCGACCGCGCCCGCGAGCGCGTGGTTGATGACGGTGGCGGCGAAGATGCCGAGGACGATCGGCCAGGGTTTCCTGAAACGCGCGGCCAGGAGAAGGGCCAGGAGCTGGGTCTTGTCGCCCATTTCCGCGAGCGCGACGACGCCCGTTGCTACGAGAAAAGCTTCCATGATGACGTGGGGTTCCTTGGGCCGAAGGACGCAATTGACCGTGCAACACCTTCGGCCATATTCCCGAAGTTGCACGGTCAAAGGTCTCGCCAGGTGTTTTTCACTGCACGCGCCATATCCTGGTGGGACAGGACAAGTCTGTTGACGCGGGCCCTTCTCGCAGATCGGAAGGCGGCTACTCCCCAATGACGATCGGAATTCTACATGCAGGCACGGATGTAGGGCGAAGGACTTCGCTTCATCATGAGAGTATGCGCAAACTTCCGAATTGTTTTGGCAGGTGCTACCTCAAGAAGCAAATTCCCGCTTGCAATTCGGATATTTCACCCATAATGCACGAGCCTCCCTCTTCAATTTGGTCGGGAGGCAGTTCGGTGATCGGTCAGTTTCGCGCGACTCGACGCTCTCGTTTGAGTGATGCTTTCGGGACTCCATCGCTTTTCTTGATGTGTTTATAGGAGTCCCTTGATGGGCAACAAACTGTACGTCGGCAACCTGCCTTACTCGGTGCGCGACGGAGATCTCGAACAAGCCTTCGGGCAGTTCGGCGCCGTGACCAGCGCCAAGGTCATGATGGAACGCGACACCGGTCGCTCGAAGGGCTTCGGCTTCGTCGAGATGGGCAGTGACGCGGAAGCACAGGCCGCAATCAACGGCATGAACGGCCAGCCCCTGGGCGGCCGCAGCGTCGTCGTCAACGAAGCACGTCCGATGGAAGCCCGTCCTCCGCGCAGCGGCGGCTACGGCGGCGGCGGCGGCGGTGGTGGTGGTTATGGCGGCGGTGGTGGCGGTGGCTACGGCGGCGGCGGCGGTGGCGGCTACGGTGGTGGCGGTCGCTCCGGCGGCGGTGGCGGCTACGGCGGCGGTGGCCGCAGTGGTGGCGGCGGCGGTGGTGGCGATGGCGGTTTCCGCAGCCCCTACGGCGCAGGCCCCCGTGGCGGCGGCCGCTCGGGCGGTGGCGGTGGTTACGGCGGCGGCAACAGCGGCTACTGAACCCTGCGACACTCCTGCAAAGCACACTCAGACTGAAAAGGCTCCCTCGGGAGCCTTTTTCTTTGCCTGACCACTTATCTGCTTGTTTGCTTGTCTGCCGGTGGATTCGGTCCGACCGGATGCGATCAGACCGCCGAGTTTCTTCAGGCTTCGCCGCTTCGCTTCTTGCGCTCGCGCCCCTGCACGACCCGGTCGAGCACGGCGTTCGGCAGCATGCGCATGATCTTCGCGACCACACCCATCTGCCAAGGGATCACGCGATAGCTGGTGCCGGCCTCGATGGCACGCAGCGCCTGGGCGGCGAAGTCTTCCGCCTTCATGAGGAAAGGCATGCCATAGCGGTTGCCCTGCGTGAGCGGCGTGTCGATATAGCCCGGGCACAGGGTGACGACCTTGACGCCGCTCCTGTGCAGTTCGCCGCGCAGGCTCTCGCAGTACGCCACCACGCCGGCCTTGCTGGCGCAGTAGGCGCCGTGCCCCGGCAGTCCGCGGATGGAGGCCACGCTGCCGATGCCAACCAGCCGCCCGCTGCCGCGCCGGACCATCGCCCGCACGAAGGGATGGAAGGTGGCCATCAGGCCCACGTTGTTGGTTGCGAAGGTGCGCGCCATCACGTCGATGTCCTCGCGCTCCCCCGTGTCGATGCCGACGCTGATGCCCGCATTGGCGATCACCACGTCGGGCAGGCCGTGCTGTTCGATGCACGCGTTGCCGGCGGCGACGATGCTGTCGGTCTGGGCGACGTCGGCACCGTAGACCCGGTAGCGGTCGGGGCTCAGCCGGCGGGCGCTCGCCCACGATTCGATCTCTCCCGTGCGCCGCGCGACCAGCGCCAGCCGGTAGCCCGCGTCGTAGAAGCTCGCGGCCAGTGCCTGGCCGATGCCGCTGGAAGCGCCGGTGATGAAGACGAGCGGGGAGCTGCCGTTGGCCATGCGACGAATCTTCCTCAGCGCTTCTTGGCCGGCGCGGGAGCCGCGGCAGCTGCCGCCGACGGGATCAGCACGCCGCGCACCCGGCCGTTCAGGTTGGCCACGCCGCTGAGGTTGTCGTAGTCGAGCGTGTCGCCGGTGAACTGGTCGGTGCCGCGGATGAGCGTGACCGGCTTGTTCGAGGTGACGCGCTCGGTGTCGACATAAGCATGCAGGAAATCGCCGCGGAACTCCAGCTGCGGCGTGGGCTTGCCGTTCGGTCCCACGGAGGGGTCGCGGATGACGATCGCATTGCCGAAGAGCTGGATCTCGCTGCCGTCGGAATTCGACAGCCCGCGGTCGGCGCTGCCGCGCGTCACGAGCCCCTCGGGGGACACCGAGCGCATGCGCACCTTGTCGATCTCGATGGTGTCGGTGTCGGGGTAGTGCCGGCCTTCGACGCCGTGAAGCTCGCTGCGCAGGTCGCCGTTGGGCAGGAAGTTCTTGATGACGAAGTCGCGCATGAAGTAGTCGGGCTCGTGCGTGGGCGCGACCTTGGGAGTGGGCTCCAGCAGCTTGGGCGCGTTGCGCACCAGCCAGTAGGTGCCGAGCGCGACGGCGGCCGTCAGGATGATCGGCAGGTAGATCGTGGCGCGGTCGAGGCCGTCGCGCACCATGCCCCATGCGCGTTTCATGCCGCTCATGCGATCGGCCCCCGGGCTGCGTCGAGCATGACGCGGTACTGGCCGCAGGCCGTGAGCAGCAGGTCGCAGAACTCCCGCGCCGCGCCTTCGCCGCCGCGGGCCTTGGTCACGTAGCGCGCGATGCCGCGCACTTCCGCATGGGCATTGGCCGGCGCCGCGGGGAAGCCCACGCGCGATAGCACCGGCAGGTCGGGCCAGTCGTCGCCGATAGCCGCGGCCTGCGCCCAGCCGAAGCCGAGCTGGTCGAGCATAGCCTGCGCGGCGGGCAGCTTGTCTTCGGTGCCGTAGCGCACGTGCTCGATGCCCAGCGCCTCCAGGCGCACGCGCAGCGGCTTGGAATCGCGCCCGGTGATCACCGCCGGCACGATGCCCGCCTTGCGCAGCAGCTTCAGGCCGTAGCCGTCGAGAATGCTGAAGCGCTTGAGCGTCTCGCCGTGCTCGGTGAAGTACACGCCGCCGTCGGTCAGGACGCCGTCGATGTCGAAGAAGGCGATGCGCACGTCCTGCGCGGCGAGCAATGCCTCGGCCTGGAACTCGAGCGGCATCAGATGACTTTCGCCCGCATCAGGTCGTTGGTGTTGATCGCGCCGACGACCACGCCTTCGCCGTCGATCACGAACAGCCGCGTGATGCCGCACTGCTCCATGAGCTCGGCGGCCTCCACCGCCAGCGCGTCGACCCGGATGGTGCGCGGGTTGCGGTGCATGACCTCGGCCGCCCTCGGGCTGCGCAGGTCGGCGCCGGCCTCGATCAGCCGGCGCAGGTCGCCATCGGTGAAGATGCCCGAGGCACGGCCGTCGGGCTCCACCACGGCCGCGGCGCCGAAGCCCTTGTTGCTCATGGCGCGCATCAGCTCGCTGATGTTGGCGTCGGGTGCCACGCGCGGGACGTCGTCGCCCGAGCGCATGACGTCGCTCACGTGGGTGAGCAGCTTGCGTCCGAGCGCGCCGCCCGGATGCGAGCGCGCGAAGTCTTCCGAGCCGAAGCCGCGTGCGTCCAGCAGCGCCACGGCCAGCGCGTCGCCCATCGCCATCTGGGCGGTGGTGCTGGCGGTGGGGGCGAGGTTGAGCGGGCACGCTTCCTTGGACACGCCGGCGTCGATCACGATGTCGGCGTGGCGGGCGAGGGTGGATTCGGGGCGGCCGGTCATGGCGATCAGGGGCACGCCCTGGCGCTTGACGACCGGCAGGATGACGGTGAGCTCGTCGACCTCGCCGCTGTTGGAGATGGCGAGCACCAGGTCGACCGACTTGATCATGCCCAGGTCGCCGTGGCTGGCCTCGGCCGGGTGCACGAACATCGCCGGCGTGCCGGTGGAAGCGAGGGTGGCGGCGATCTTGCGGCCGACGTGGCCGCTCTTGCCCATGCCCATCACGACCACGCGGCCGCGCACTTCGAGGATCTTGCGCACGGCCTCGACGAAGCTCGGGCCGACGCGGCTCTTCAGGCCGGCAACGGCTTCGGCTTCGATGTCGAAGGTGAGGCGTGCCCGGGCCAGGATGGCCTCGGGATCGGCCACGGGGGCCGGGGCGGGACGGGAGCTCATCGCCGGATTTTACGGGCCCGCGGCTCGCCCCCGCGCCCGGCGGGCCCCTTGCGGCACGGGCACGCCGGCCAGCCTGCGCCGCGCGGCGCCCGGTGTCCTCACTGAGGCGGCGCGCACGGCTCTTGCTCTAGCATCGGCGTCTATGTCTTCGTTCGATCTCACGCTGTTGTATTTGCTGGCCGCGGTGATCGGCGTGGTGGCGTGCCGCTCCCTCAAGCTGCCGCCGATGCTGGGCTATCTGTCGGCCGGCGTGCTGATCGGGCCGCACGCCTTCGCGCTGGCCCAGAACACCGAGGGCATCCAGCACCTCGGCGAGTTCGGCGTGGTGTTCCTGATGTTCGTGATCGGGCTGGAATTCAGCCTGCCCAAGCTGCGCGCGATGCGAAAGCACGTGTTCGGCCTGGGCATGCTGCAGGTGCTGCTGACGATGGCACTCGCCACCGCCGGCGCGCTGCTGATGGCGCGGCTGCTGCCGCCCGCATGGCACCTGGGCTGGCAGACGGCGCTGGCGCTGTCGGGCGCGCTCACCATGAGCAGCACCGCCATCGTGGTCAAGCTGATGGCCGAGCGGCTCGAGCTGGAGAGCGAGCACGGCAAGCGCGTGATGGGCGTGCTGCTGTTCCAGGACCTGGCGGTCGTGCCCCTGCTGGTGCTGATCCCCGCCCTGGGCGCGCCGCCGGAAGCGCTGGCCAAGGCGCTGGGCCTGGCGCTGCTGAAGGCGAGCTTCCTGATCGGCGTGCTGCTGTACGGCGGCCCGCGCGTGATGCGCTGGTGGCTCACGCTGGTGGCGCGCCGCCGCAGCGAGGAGCTCTTCATCCTGAACGTGCTGCTGATCACGCTGGGCCTGGCCTGGCTCACCGAACTGGCCGGCCTGAGCCTGGCGCTGGGCGCATTCATCGCGGGCATGCTGGTATCGGAAACCGAATACAAGCACCAGGTCGAGACCGACATCCGCCCCTTCCACGACGTGCTGCTGGGGCTGTTCTTCATTACGGTGGGCATGTCGCTCGACTGGCACATCGTGGTGGAGCGCTGGGTGCTGGTGGGCGTGCTGCTGCTGTTGCCGCTGGCTTTCAAGCTGGCGCTGGTGACGGTGCTGGCGCGGGTGTTGGGCGCCACCTCGGGCGTGTCGCTGCGCACCGGCCTGTACCTCGCGCAGGCCGGCGAGTTCGGCTTCGTGCTGCTGACGCTGGCCCAGGAGCGCAGCCTGCTGCCGCAATGGCTGGCCAACCCGGTGCTGGCCTCGATGGTGCTGTCGATGCTCGCGACGCCCTTCATCATCATGTACAGCAACGCCATCGTGCGAAAGCTCGTGGCCAGCGACTGGCTGCAGCAGTCGCTGCAGATGACGACCATCGCACGCAAGACCATCAACACGGCGCAGCACGTGATCATCTGCGGCTACGGACGCTGCGGCCAGAACCTGGCGCGCATCCTGGAGCGCGAGGGCATCCCGTACATGGCGCTCGACCTCGACCCCGACCGCGTGCGGCAGGCCGCCGCCGCCGGCGATTCGGTGGTGTTCGGCGACGCGGCGCGGCTGCAGGCGCTGATGGCCGCGGGCCTGGCGCGGGCCAGCGCGGTGGTCGTGACCTACCTCGACGTGCCCGGCGCGATGAAGGTGCTGGCCAACACGCGCGCCCACGCGCCGCACGTGCCGGTGATCGTGCGCACGCAGGACGACCACGACCTCGAGAAGCTGCAGGCCGCCGGAGCGACCGAGGTGGTGCCCGAGGCCATCGAGGGTTCGCTGATGCTTGCGAGCCATGCGCTGGCACTCGTCGGCGTGCCAATGCGGCGCGTGATCCGCGTGGTGCAGGACCAGCGCGACGCCCGCTACAACCTGCTGCGCGGCTACTTCCACGGTGCCGACGACGACAACGCCGACGAGATCGACCACGAGCGGCTCAACAGCTTCACGCTCGACGGCCGTGCGCGCGCCGTCGGACAGACGCTGTCGGGGCTCGGGCTGAATACGCTGGGTGTGCGCATCGCGAGCCTGCGCCGCCACGACGGCCAGCCGCGCCCGGTGGCCGACGACACGGTGCTGTCGGACGGCGACACCCTGGTGCTGTCCGGCAAGCCGGCCGCGCTGGCGATGGCCGTCGAGCGTCTGCAGAAGGGCTGAGCGGCGGCGCGCCGCCCCTGCCTTCTCGCCGCTGCGCTCAGTTGATGAGCGTCGGGTTGCGCTTCTCTTCCTCGATGCGCTGCTGGCGGCGCACCGCCTCGCACTGCGCGTGGGCCTTGAACTCGGGCTTCAGGCACTGCGCCGCCATGCACTGGGCCCTGGCGATGAAATTGCGGTCGCCGCACATGGCTGCGGGCTCGGCCGGCGCCGCCGGTGCGGGCGGCGGGGCAGGGGCTGCGACGGGAGGCGGCGCCTCGGCCGCGGGCTGGGGCACGGCAGCAGCGGCCGGTTGCTTGCGCGCCTGCTTGGCGGCGGGGGGCTTCGGCGGCGTAGATGCCGTCGGCACGGCCTCCGCGGGAGCCGCCGGTGCCGTCTGATCGGCAGCCTGCGCATCCGCTGCGGGGGGCTCGACAGGTGCCGGCTGTGGCGGCTCGGCCGCGGGCGGTGCGGCGACGGGCGCAGGCGCCACGGCGGCCGGCGGCGCGGTTTCCTCGGCGGCCGGCGCTGTCTTGCGCGTTCCGTAGCCGGACCAGCCCGCCACGATCATCGCCACCGCCACCAGCAGCAGGCCGACCCATAGCAGGATCGCCCGCCAGCGCGGCGCCCGGTCGACCGCAGCGGGCTTGCGGATCCTGACGCGGGGCTTCTTCGATCTCTCGCGCGACAGCGCCCAGCTCGATTCCAGCCCCTGCGGCGCCGCGGGCGGTGCCGGCACGCGCGGCGAGCCGTCGTCGTGCAGCATGAGGACGGTCTGCTCGTCGTCGTCATGCCGCGGCGCGGAGGCCGGCGACCTGCTGAAGAACGACGGGCGGGCCGGCGTCGGGGCCGGCGGGATCTCCTGGAGCGGCGCAGGGATGGTCGGGGCGCGGAGCTGGGCGGGTGCGGTGGTGGCCCATTCGCGTTCGGGGGTCGGCGGCGGCGGGATCCGGTCTCCCGCGGCGGACAGCTTGATGCCGCAGCTCCTGCAGAAATTCGCGCCGTCACGGTTCTCCGTGCTGCAGACCGGACAGATCGAGGCCATGGATTGCTTGCTGACTACTTCTTGTTTTGCAGGGGTCTTGGACGGCGGTGGCTGGCCCGCATCCGCAGGATCGATCCGGCGGCAGGCGGGAGAGGAAGCTTCCTGCTCAGGTCACCGCGACGCGCTTGGAACGGTGCGCCATGCGCTTGGCGATCACGCCGCCCAGCGCCATCGCGATCTCCAGCGCCATGTTGGGCTGGCGGTTGCCCAGTTCGCCGAAGCGGATCGCCGTGAGCCGCCAGACTCGGCCCGCGCCGGTGACCACCACGTTGGCCGAATGCGGCTGCCGCGAGAAGAACGAGCCTTCGCCGACCACCGACCCCGCGGTGAGCACAGCCAGCTTCATCTGTTCCTTGCTGCTGACGCGGTGCACGCTGATGGCGCCGCTCTCGACGAAGAACACCGAGCGGTCGGGCGTGCCCTGTTCGATCAGCACGTCGCCGACGCCGGTGTCGATCGGCTGCAGGTAACCCGCCAGCGTTTCCCATTGCTGGACGCTGAACGTCAACGCGAACGCGTCGGTGTTGATGTTCTCCGCGATGGCGCGGCTCAGGTTCTGGATGGACATGTGTTTCTCGGCCCCCGCATGTGGGCTGAAGTATCCGCCATGGCCATGTTATTTCGCTACAACTGTTTACGTTTTTTGGAGGTCGGCCGCCGCCGTCTGTGGCTATTTGCCAATGCAGAAGCGCGAAAAGATGACGCCCAGCAGGTCGTCCGCGCCGAACTCGCCGGTGATCTCGTTCAGGGCGTTCTGCGCCAGGCGCAGCTCCTCGGCCAGCAGGTCGAGCAGTTGCGCCTGCGCCGCGAGGTGGTCGGCGGCCAGCGCCAGGTGCGTCTCGACCCGCGCCAGCGCCTGCACGTGGCGCGCACGCGCGAGGTACACGCCCTCGGGCACGGCCTGCCATCCCGCCATGGCCAGCAGCTGCTCGCGCAGGGCCTCGATGCCCAGGCCGGTCTTGGCGGAGAGGGCGATGCCCTGCGCCGGCCGGGCGGCGGGCGCCGCGTCCTGCTTGTTCCAGACGTCGAGCACCGGCACGCTCGCGGGCAGCTTGCGCTGAAGGCCGGCCAGGATCTCCGCGTCGGCGGCGGCGTAGTCGGGCTGGTCCGCGCGCGTCAGGTCGTGCAGGAACAGCACCGCATCGGCGCTCTCGATCTGCCCCCAGGCGCGCGCCACGCCGATCTGCTCGACCTCATCGCTGCTCTCGCGCAGGCCGGCGGTGTCGGCCACGTGCAGCGGCACGCCGTGGATCTGGATGGTCTGCGAGACGACGTCGCGCGTCGTGCCCGCCACCGCGCTCACGATGGCCAGCTCCGCCCCGGCCAGCGCATTGAGCAGCGAGCTCTTGCCCGCATTGGGCTGTCCCGCGATCACGACCTTGATGCCCTCGCGCAGCAGGGCGCCCTGGCGCGCGCGCTGCTGCACGGCGGCCAGCTGCGACTGCAGCTTCGCCAGCTGCCCAGCCGCGTCGGCCTTCTGCAGGAAGTCGATTTCCTCCTCGGGAAAGTCGAGCGTGGCCTCCACCAGCATTCGCAGGTGGATCAGCGCGTCGCGCAGCGTATGGATCTCGCGCGAGAAGGCGCCCGACAGCGATCGCCCGGCGCTGCGTGCGGCCGCCTCGGTGCTGGCGTCGATCAGGTCGGCGATGGCCTCGGCCTGCGCCAGGTCGATCTTGCCGTTGAGAAAGGCGCGCTGGCTGAATTCGCCGGGCTCCGCCACGCGCAGGCCGGGCAGGCGGGGGCGGCCGGTGACCGGGTCGGGCTCGGCCGCCGCCTCCAGGCAGCGCGCCAGCAACAGCTGCAGCACCACCGATCCGCCGTGGGCCTGCAGTTCGAGCACGTCTTCGCCCGTGAAGGAGTGCGGTGAGGGAAAGTGGATGGCCAGGCCGTGGTCGACGGGCTCGCCCTCGGCGTCGCGGAACGGCAGGTAGGTGGCCTCGCGCGGCTTGAGCGCGCGGCCGCAGATCGCGTCGACCAGCGGCGCCAGCCTCGCGCCCGACACGCGCACGATGCCGACCGCGCCGCGCCCCGAGGCGGTGGCGATGGCGACGATGGGATCGGAGGTGCGGGCGAGCATGGTGGTGCGGATTCTTTCAGCAAAAAGGGCCGCTGACGCGGCCCTTCGAAGGATGGCTGGAGTGCCGTGCGGCTACTGCCGCCGTCACTTGGTGCCGAGCACGCCCAGCCGCTTGTTGATGAACCACTGCTGCGCGATCGACAGCACGTTGTTCGTGATCCAGTACAGCACCAGACCGGCCGGGAAGAAGATGAACATCACGCTGAACGCGAGCGGCATGATCCACATCAGCTTGGCCTGCATCGGATCGGGCGGCGTCGGGTTGAGCCAGGTCTGGAAGAGCGACGTGGCCGTCATCACGATCGGCAGGATGTACCAGGGGTCGGGTGCCGACAGGTCGGTGATCCAGCCGATCCAGGGCGCATGGCGCATCTCGACCGACGACAGCAGCACCCAGTAGAGCGCGATGAACACCGGGATCTGGATCAGGATCGGGAAGCAGCCACCCATCGGGTTGACCTTCTCGGTCTTGTAGATCCGCATCATCTCCTGCTGCATCTCCTGCGGCTTGTCCTTCAGCCGCTCGCGCATTTCCATGATCTTGGGGTTGATGGCCTTCATCTTGGCCATGCTGGCGTAGGCCTTGGCGTTGAGCCAGTAGAAGGCCGCCTTCAGCAGCACCACCAGCGCGACGATCGACCAGCCCCAGTTGCCGATCAGGCCGTGCAGCTGGTTCAGCAGCCAGTACAGCGGCTTGGAGATGATCGCGAAGATGCCGTAGTCCTTCACCAGGTCAAGGCCGGGGGCGATGGCTTCGAGCTTCTTCTCTTCCTCGGGGCCGGCGAACAGCGTGCTGTTCACGACCTGCGTGGCGCCGGGGGCGATCTTCGGCAGCGTGGCCACCATGGCGATGGAGAACTGGTTGTCGCCCAGGTCCTTCACGCGGAACTCGCGGCGCAGCTGTTCGCTGGCGGGGTCGCCGCGCAGCAGCCAGGCCGACACGAAGTAATGCTGCACCATGGCGATCCAGCCGTCGTTGGCCGGCGGCGGCGGCTCGACCTTGCCCTTGGCGATGTCCTTGAAGTCGAGCTTGTGGAACTTCTTCTCGTTGGTGTACGCGGCCGGGCCGGTGAAGGTGTTGGTGCCGAACATGGTGCCGGCGGCCACGGTGCCGTGGCGCAGCAGCTGCATGTAGAGCTGCGCGTCGCGCGGCTGGTCGGTGGTGTTGACCACTTCGTGGCGCACGCCGATGGCGTAGTCGCCGCGGTGGAACACATAGGTCTTGACGTACTTCAGGCCGCCGACGGGGGCGCTCTCGAAGCTGACTTCCAGCGTGTTCTGGCCGTCGGCCATCTCGCGCGGGCCGGGCTTGGGCGTCATCTGCGTCAGGTGGTTGGGGTAGCGCTCGCCGGTGTCGACCTGGTTCAGCAGGCCGGTCTGCGCGACGTAGCGGGTGGCGGGCGAGCCATTTTCGAACAGCACCACGTGCTTGGTGCGGTCGGCCTCGTCGTACTTCAGCAGCTCGAGGTAGTTGACGGTGGCGCCTTCGCTGTCGATCGTGGCCTTGAACAGGTCGGTGGTCACCTTGACCTGCTCGCGCGGCGTGGCCGCGGCCGGCTGCGTGGGCACTGCGCCCGCGTTGCCGCCGGCAGCGGCGGATGCGGTCGGCACGCCGTTGTTGGCCGCGGGGGTGGCGTTGGCGGGGGCGGCGGCCGTGGCGGCCGGCTTGGTCGACGGCAGGAAGGTCGGCTTGTTGCCGTTGAAGACCTGCCATTGGTCCCACAGCAGCACCAGCGAGAAACCAAAAATCACCCACAGTATCGTGCGGCGGATATCGTTCATGACGAAGACTTCTTGTCGGAAGAGAGAAGAGACGAAAACAGCGATCCTGACCGCTCAGTGCGACGCTGCGATTTCGGCGGGACCGGATCGTGGCCGCCCTGGCACCAGGGCTGGCATCGCGCGATGCGGTGCAGGGTGAGATAGCTGCCCTTGAGCGCGCCATGCACTTCCAGCGCCTCGATCGAATACACGGAGCAGGTCGGCGTGAAGCGGCACGCCTGGCCGAGCCAGGGGCTCAGCAGCAGGCGGTAGGCCTTCACGATGCCGATCAGCACGCGTTTCATGGCGAGGAGGAGGGTGCCGCAGAAGGGGCCGGAGCCTGCGCCGCGGGAGCGCGCACGGCCCGTGCGAGCAATTGCCGGAGCTCGGCGCGCACGGCGGCCTTGAGCTTGTCCGAGGAGGCGCTCACGAACTCCTTGCGGTCGAAGCCCGCGCGCAGGCGCACCACGTGCGCCGCACGCGGCAGGCTGGCGCCCGACTCGGCGCTCACGGAATAGATCTGGCGCTTGATGGCGTTGCGCGTGACAGCGCGGCGCGCCCAGCGCTTGGGCACCATGGCCCCCAGCCAGACGTCGTCGGACGCGAACAAAGGCTGTGCGCTCGATGCGAGATCGAGCGCACAGCGATGCAATGCGAAATGAGCAGTGCGCGCCACGGTGGCACCTGCGAGGACGGCCTGGAATTGCGCGCGGGTCTTGAGCCGCTGCATGAGAGCCGGGCCGCTGGCGTCGCGCCTGTTCGGGCCAGCCACGCTGGCTGTTGGAGTTGGCGCTGACGAACCGGCTGCTGGCAACGGCAGGTGGGCTGCCGTCAGACGGCCAGGCGCTTGCGGCCCTTGGCGCGGCGTGCGTTGATGACGGCACGGCCGCCGCGGGTCTTCATGCGGACCAGGAAGCCGTGGGTACGGGCGCGGCGGACTTTGGATGCTTGGTAGGTGCGTTTCATGGTGATTTCCTTTTTCCCTGTTCGCGCTGGCCCTTCGCGCTTTCGCGTGCGAAAGCCTGAAGTACCTGCGGAGCGCCGGGCGAGCGTGTTTCGGATGACCCCCGAAAGACGCAAAGAGGTTTTCAGGGAAACCCGCAATTATCGCAAACATTGGGGCCCTGAACAATCTTCGAGCAGATTTGCGGGCCTTTCGACACACTCGGCGGCGTGTGGATAAGGTTTTGACAAGTTAGAATGTCAGGCGCCTTCCAGCAGAGAATATCCACAATACCTATACCAAAAAATGCCCGAGGGTCCCTTCACTTTTCCCTACGCCCATGTCGACTGACGGCATCGGCGAAAGCCTCTGGCAGGCCTGCGTCGACCAGCTCGCGCAGGAGCTGTCCGAGCAGCAGTTCAACACCTGGATCAAACCCCTGACCGCACAGGTCGCCGACGACCTGTCGCGCATGACCGTGTTCGTCGCCAACCGGTTCAAGCTCGACTGGATCCGCGCCCAGTACGCCGGCAAGATCGCCGCCATGGCGGAGAAGATGTACGGCCAGCCGGTCGCCATCGAGTTAGCGCTTGCTCCTCGTGAAGTGCCCCTGCGTTCTGCGCCCGTGGCCGTCATGACCGAAACGGACGTGCCGCGCGACGTGGCCGGCCCGGGCGAGGAGCCGGCCGCCGCCGGCTTCAAGAACCGCCTGAATTCCGGCCTCACCTTCGACACCCTGGTCGAGGGCACGGCCAACCGCATGGCGCGCGCCGCGGCAATGCACGTGGCCGGCATGCCGGGCCATCTGTACAACCCTCTTTTCATCTACGGCGGCGTCGGCCTGGGCAAGACCCACCTGATGCATGCTGTGGGCAACCGGCTGCTGGCCGACAAGCCGGACTCCAAAGTTCTCTACATCCACGCCGAGCAGTTCGTCTCGGATGTGGTCAAAGCCTATCAGCGCAAGACCTTCGATGAGTTCAAGGAGCGCTACCACTCGCTCGACCTGCTGCTGATCGACGACGTGCAGTTCTTCGCCAACAAGGACCGGACGCAGGAAGAATTCTTCAATGCGTTCGAGGCCCTGCTGGCCAAGAAGTCGCACATCGTGATGACCAGCGACACCTATCCGAAGGGCCTGGCCGACATCCACGAGCGCCTGGTCTCGCGTTTCGACTCCGGTCTCACCGTCGCCATCGAGCCGCCCGAGCTCGAGATGCGCGTGGCCATCCTGATCAACAAGGCGCGCGCCGAATCGGCCGAGATGCCGGAAGAAGTGGCCTTCTTCGTCGCCAAGAACGTGCGCTCCAACGTGCGCGAGCTCGAAGGCGCACTGCGCAAGATCCTCGCCTACTCGCGCTTCAACCAGAAGGAGATCTCGATCGCCCTGGCGCGCGAGGCGCTGCGCGACCTGCTGTCGATCCAGAACCGGCAGATCTCCGTCGAGAATATCCAGAAGACGGTGGCCGACTATTACAAGATCAAGGTCGCCGACATGTACAGCAAGAAACGCCCGGCCAGCATCGCGCGGCCGCGGCAGATCGCGATGTACCTGGCCAAGGAGCTCACGCAGAAGAGCCTGCCGGAAATCGGCGAGCTGTTCGGCGGGCGCGATCACACGACGGTGCTGCACGCGGTGCGCAAGATCTCGGGCGAGCGCCAGCAGCTCACCGAGCTCAACCAGCAGCTTCACGTGCTCGAGCAGACCCTCAAGGGCTGACCGGAAAGAAATCGAATGTCGTCCAGGAAGCTCCCCGCGACAGCGGAGAATGGCGCCCTGCAAGCTGATTCAAAGAGATAGGAAGAGGAAGAAGACATGATCGTTTTGAAGGCAACCCAGGACAAGGTCCTCGCCGCGCTGCAGTCGGTGGCGGGCATCGTGGAGCGGCGTCACACCTTGCCGATCCTGGCGAACGTGCTGATCCGCAAGACCGGCGGCCAGCTGCAGCTGACCACCAGCGACCTCGAGATCCAGATCCGCACCACCGCCGAACTGGGCGGCGACGACGGCAACTTCACCACCACCATCGGCGCGCGCAAGCTGATCGACATCCTGCGTACCATGCCGGCCGACCAGACCGTGAGCCTCGAGTCGAGCGCGAGCAAGCTGGTGCTCAAGGGCGGCAAGAGCCGCTTCACGCTGCAGTCGCTGCCCGCCGAGGACTTCCCGCTGGTGCAGGAGGCCGCCAACTTCGGTCCCGTCTTCAGCGTGCCGCAGAAGACGCTGAAGGACCTGCTCTCGCAGGTCTCGTTCGCGATGGCCGTGCACGACATCCGCTACTACCTCAACGGCATCCTGTTCGTGGCCGAGGGCAAGCAGCTGAGCCTGGTCGCCACCGACGGCCACCGCCTTGCCTTCTCTTCCGCCACGCTCGACGTCGAAGTGCCGCGCCAGGAAGTGATCCTGCCGCGCAAGACCGTGCTCGAGATGCAGCGCCTGCTGTCCGACGCCGAAGGCGCCATCGAGATGCAGTTCGCGAACAACCAGGCAAAGTTCAGCTTCGGCGGCATGGAGTTCGTCACCAAGCTGGTCGAGGGCAAGTTCCCCGACTACAACCGCGTCATCCCGAAGAACCACAAGAACACCGTCACGCTGGGCCGCGCGCCTTTGCTGGCCAGCCTGCAGCGCACCGCCATCCTGACCAGCGAGAAGTTCAAGGGCGTTCGCCTGAACATCGAGCCGGGCACGCTGCGCATCGCGTCGAACAACGCCGAGCAGGAAGAGGCCCAGGACGAGCTCGACATCGACTACGGTGGCGACACGATCGAGATCGGCTTCAACGTGACCTACCTGATCGACGCGCTGTCGAACATGGACCAGGACATGGTCAAGATCGACCTTGCCGACTCCAACAGTTCGGCGCTGCTGACCATCCCCGAGAACGCATCCTTCAAGTACGTCGTGATGCCGATGCGGATCTAAAAGACACAGACCACAGCGCCTTGCGCACACGACCCGCGGCCCTCCGCGGGTTTGCGCTTTCAAGAGGCGGCGAATTGAGCTTTTGAGAGCCCGAAAAATCACGCGAAAACGCGTGAGAGACAGAGGAATATCCGAATGAGTGCTGAAGAAAACAAGCCCGACGTGCCGCACACCGAGCCCGTCTACATCCCCGAGATCGAAACCGTGGCCGCCGACACCAGCTATGGCGAAGGCTCGATCACGATCCTCGAAGGGCTTGAGGCCGTGCGCAAGCGCCCCGGCATGTACATCGGCGACACCTCCGACGGCACCGGGCTGCACCACCTCGTCTTCGAGGTGGTCGACAACTCCATCGACGAAGCGCTGGCCGGCCACTGCGACGACATCGTCGTGACCATCCACACCGACAACTCGATCTCCGTCACCGACAACGGCCGCGGCATTCCCACCGGCGTGAAGATGGACGACAAGCACGAGCCCAAGCGCTCGGCCGCCGAGATCGCGCTCACCGAACTGCACGCGGGCGGCAAGTTCAACCAGAACAGCTACAAGGTCTCGGGCGGCCTGCACGGCGTGGGCGTGAGCTGCGTGAACGCGCTGAGCACCATGCTGCGCCTGGTGGTGCGCCGCGAGGGCAAGATCCACGAACTCGAATTCAGCCGCGGCTTCGTGCAGAACCGCCTGCTGGAGACGGTGAACGGCGTCGAGGTCTCGCCCATGAAGATCATCGGCGACACCGACAAGCGCGGCACCGAGGTGCACTTCCTGCCCGACACCGAGATCTTCAAGGAGAACTCGGACTTCCACTACGAGATCCTCAGCAAGCGCCTGCGCGAACTGAGCTTCCTGAACAACGGCGTGCGCATCCGCCTGAAGGACGAGCGCACCGGCAAGGAAGACGACTTCTCCGGCGCCGGCGGCGTGCGGGGCTTCGTCGAGTTCATCAACAAGGGCAAGACCGTCCTGCACCCGAACTCGTTCTACGCCGAGGGCGAGCGCCCGGCCGACACCTACGGCGGCATTCCCGGCACGCACATCGGCGTCGAAGTGGCGATGCAGTGGAACAGCGGCTACAACGAGCAGGTGCTGTGCTTCACCAACAACATCCCGCAGCGCGACGGCGGCACCCACCTCACGGGCCTGCGCGCGGCTATGACGCGCGTCATCAACAAGTACATCGAGGAGAACGAGCTGGCCAAGAAGGCCAAGGTCGAAGTCACTGGTGACGACATGCGCGAAGGCCTTTGCTGCGTGCTGAGCGTGAAGGTGCCCGAGCCCAAGTTCTCCAGCCAGACCAAGGACAAGCTGGTGTCCAGCGAAGTGCGCGCGCCGGTGGAAGACATCGTCGGCCGCCTGCTGACCGACTACCTGCAGGAACGCCCGAACGACGCCAAGATCATCTGCGGCAAGATCATCGAGGCCGCCAAGGCCCGCGAAGCCGCACGCAAGGCCCGCGAAATGACGCGCCGCAAGGGCGTGCTCGACGGCATGGGCCTGCCAGGCAAGCTGGCCGACTGCCAGGAGAAGGATCCGGCGCTGTGCGAGGTCTACCTGGTGGAGGGCGACTCCGCCGGCGGCTCCGCCAAGCAGGGCCGCGACCGGAAGTTCCAGGCCATCCTGCCGCTGCGCGGCAAGATCCTGAACGTCGAGAAGGCTCGCTACGAGAAGCTGCTGACCAGCAACGAAATCCTGACGATGATCACCGCCCTGGGCACCGGCATCGGCCGCGCCGGCGCGAGCACGCCGGGCGGCGGCGCCGACGACTTCAACGTCGCCAAGCTGCGCTACCACCGCATCATCATCATGACCGACGCCGACGTCGACGGCGCCCACATCCGCACCCTGCTGCTGACCTTCTTCTACCGGCAGATGCCGGAGCTGGTCGAGCGCGGCCACATCTACATCGCGCAGCCGCCGCTGTACAAGGTCAAGGTCGGCAAGGAAGAGCAGTACCTGAAGGACGGCCCCGCGCTCGACGCCTTCCTGCTGAAGGTGGCGCTGAAGGACGCGCGCATCGAGACCGGCGGCGCCAGCTCGACCACGCTCAGCGGCGACACCCTGGCCGAACTGGCGCGCAAGCACCAGGTGGCCGAAGCCGTCATCGCGCGCCTGCGCAACTTCATGGACGCCGAAGCGCTGCGCGCCATCGCCGACGGCGTGGCGCTCGACCTCGACACCACGCCCGCCGCCGAGGCCTCGGCCGTCGCGCTGCAGGCCAAGCTGCGCGAACTCAACACGACCGGCGTGCCGGCCGAGGTGAGCAGCGAGTTCGACGCCCGCACCGACAAGCCGCTGCTGCGCATCAGCCGCCGCCACCACGGCAACATCAAGAGCAGCGTGCTCACCCAGGATTTCGTGCACGGCGCCGACTACGCCGCGCTCGCCGAGGCCGCCAACACCTTCCGCGGCCTGCTGAGCCCCGAAGGCGCGGTGGTCAAGCGCGGCGAGGGCGACCGCACCAAGGAAGAAAAGGTCGACGACTTCCGCCAGGCCATGAAGTGGCTCATCGGCGAAGCCGAACGCGCCACCTCGCGCCAGCGCTACAAGGGCCTGGGCGAGATGAACCCCGAGCAGCTGTGGGAAACCACCATGGACCCGAACGTGCGCCGCCTGCTGAAGGTGCAGATCGACGACGCGATCGAGGCCGACCGCGTGTTCACGATGCTGATGGGCGACGAAGTTGAGCCCCGCCGGGAGTTCATCGAGCAGAACGCGCTGCGGGCGGCGAATATCGACGTGTGATTCTTGTCGGGTGACACGGAAAGTGAAATCTGTGCCGAGGGGGGTGCGCCAACACCCGAAGGGGCCGTGATGGAAGTCGACATCCGCTTCCAGTTGCTGACGGACTCTTTGCTGCAGCAGACAGTGACCGTCGCCGGCGGGGAATTTGCGACCGAATCGGCGCGGCTGTTCGACGGCATGGAATGCGGCGTCTTCTTCGATATCGACCACCTGCTGACCAACATCAACCTGCTGACCGAGTTTCATGGCGGACCGGTTTCATTCGCCCGAAGAAGTGTTGATTTCCATCCAGAAGTGACCCACTTGGCCGTGTGATTTCCATCTAAATC